>NZ_AFGF01000167.1 GCF_000219125.1 Acetonema longum DSM 6540 | reverse complement strand
CTCAAATCCAGCAGTGCATAATTCACCAAATTCGTAACTCAACGAAATCCGTTTCTTACAAGGATATTAAAGTCTTAATGGCCGATCTGAAACTGGTATATGCCGCGATTGATGAACAAACGGCCTTGGATCATCTGGATGCATTTGATGAAAAGTGGAGCGGGAAATATCCGAAGATTGCTCTTTCCTGGCGGGCTAATTGGGCCAATTTGTCCACTTATTTTAAGTATCCGCAAGAAGTGAGAACGCTCATTTATACAACGAATGCGATTGAGAATTTCAATCGTCAGCTGCGCAAAGTTACTAAGGCAAAATCCGTATTTCCCACTGATGACAGCTTGTTAAAGATGCTGTACCTGGCCATGATTGATATTACTAAGAAGTGGACGGGACGACGCAAAGACTGGGGACAAATCCATTCCCAATTAGAAATATTCTTTGCCGACCGCCTGGACTAGCTTGACAGCCGGGCTAGTTTTCGTATAATGCTAACAAAGGGGCTATC
>NZ_AFGF01000166.1 GCF_000219125.1 Acetonema longum DSM 6540 | reverse complement strand
ACTTGCCTGCCGGATAGTTTTCTATTATACTGCGATATATGGACTAAGATTGCGTTTTACAAATTATGGATAAATCCCCAACTATACGTGAATCATGAGGAGAAATCAATATGATCGAAAACAGCACTGGTATTTTAGCTGCCTTTGCCCTGTATCTGGGCGTAATGATGGCCATTGGAATCTATTACTGGAAGAAAGAGCAAACCATGTCTGATTACATACTAGGCGGAAGGCAATTGGGCCCTTGGGTCACTTCCATGAGTGCTGAGGCTTCGGATATGAGCGGCTGGATGCTGATGGGTCTGCCGGGCTATGCCTATGTCGCCGGTTTACAGGCGGGTTGGATCGCTTTAGGCCTGATTTTGGGCACTTGGGTGAACTGGCAGTTTATCGCCAAAAGGCTGCGGCAATATACCCAGGTGGCCAATGATTCTTTGACTGTGCCGGATTATTTTCAAAACCGGTTTCACGATCATTCCAATGTGTTGCGGATTATTTCCGCCGTGTTTATTCTGATTTTTTTCCTGCTGTACACTTCGTCCGGCTTTGTGGCCGGCGGCAAACTGTTTGAGACAGTGTTCGGCCTGCCTTATACCACAGCCTTAATTCTGGGAGCGTTTGTCGTTGTATTTTACACTTTTTTGGGCGGCTTTATGGCCGTGTGCTGGACGGATTTTATTCAGGGCGTTATGATGTTTTTTGCCATTCTGGCGGTGCCGATTACGGCTTCGGTGTTGATGGGCGGTCCTGTAGATACCCTGGCGGCCTTGTCGTCGTTGAATGCCGAATTGTTTAATCCTTTTACCCATCCGGACGGCAAAACGGTCTCGGTCATCGAGATTATTTCCTTGCTGGCCTGGGGCCTTGGCTATTTTGGACAGCCTCATATTTTGGTGCGGTTTATGGCTATTCGCGACACCGGAGAGATTCAACAGGCTACGAATATTGCCATGACCTGGGTGGTATTCTCGTTGGCGGCCGCGGTGTTAGTGGGGCTGGTGGGTCGGGTTTATCTGACTCAGCCGCTGTCAGGAGCAGATGTGGAAACTGTGTTTATGGTCATGACTCATGACATTCTTTCCTCATTTTTTGCCGGATTGATTCTCTCAGCTGTGTTGGCAGCCATTATGAGTACGGCTTCTTCCCAACTGTTGGTGACGGCTTCAGCTGTTTCCCAGGATTTTTACAAGTCCTTGGTGAGAAAAGACGCCGGGGAAAAGGAATTGGTCTGGATCAGCCGCTTGACCGTAGCTTTGGTATCGGTACTGGCCGTGATCCTGGGACTGAATCCCAACAACTTTATTTTAGACATGGTAGCCTATGCGTGGGCTGGTTTCGGCGCGGCTTTCGGCCCAGCCATTGTATTGTCTTTGTTTTGGAAACGTATGACCCGAAACGGTGCCCTGGCAGGGATTATTGTCGGCGGCCTCACGGTACTGTTCTGGAAGCAATTCGCCTGGTTTGGCCTGTACGAAATCGTACCCGGGTTCATTTTGTCCTGTCTGGCGATTTATCTGGTCAGCCTGCAGGATGCGCCGCCAGACCAGACGATTCAGGCGGAGTTTGAGGCAGTGAACCGTCAGGGATAGCAGGAAGACCTTCCCGGACCTCTTTGGGGTAACCGGATATACATAGTCCCATGGCCTAATAAGGTCTATTGCGGCAATACCGCGTTTTCAACCCGTTCGCTTGGCCGCCGTTAATTATTTGAATACTTGGCAACCCTTTAACAAAGCCTAAATCAAGAGTTCCAATTTAGAAGAATCGGAACGCAATCATCAAAAAGGGAGGGCATGGTATGGCGCCGAAAGTCATTGTGGTCGGCGGGGGGTGGGCTGGGTGTGCTGCGGCGCTGGCGGCGAGAAAAACCGGCTGCGGGGTGGAATTGTTTGAACGGACCGATATGCTGCTGGGGACAGGGCTGGTGGGTGGCATCATGCGCAACAACGGGCGCTTTACAGCCGCAGAGGAAATGATCGCCTTGGGCGGCGGTGAGTTGTTTGCAATCACCGATAAAGTATCGCGTCATCAAAATATTATGTTCCCGGGGCACAGGCACGTCAGCCTGTATGATGTGGCCCGGGCGGAGCCGGAAGTCCGCCATGTCCTGCGGGAGGCGGGGATTACCCTGCGGCTGCAGGCCAGGGTCAAAGACATCCAAAAGGAGCGGGACCGGATAACAGCGGTGATTGCCACGAGCAAAGACGGTGATATAATGGCTGAGGGAGACGTGTTTGTCGATGCGGCCGGCACGGCCGGTCCTCCGGGAAACTGCACAAAATATGGCTATGGTTGTGTGATGTGCATTTACCGCTGTCCCACCTTCGGCCCCCGTCTGAGTATTGCCGCCAAAGCCGGCGTGAGAGAGATCATCGGCCTCAAGGCCGACGGCTCAATAGGCGCTATGAGCGGTTCCTGCAAGCTTCACAAAGATTCCCTGGCGCCGGAAATCGTCAAAGAACTGAATGAAACAGGTGTGGTTATCGTGCCCGTTCCCCCAAACCTGCAAAAAAACAAGGATTCCCTGAGCCAGAAGGCCTGTCAGCAGTATGCCCTGGCTGAATTCGCCGAGAATGTGATCCTCCTGGATACCGGCCATGCCAAACTGATGAGCCCCTATTATCCTCTAGACCTGCTCCGGCAAATTCCCGGCTTTGAGAACGCCCGCTTTGAAGATCCCTATGCCGGCGGCATAGGAAATTCCATGCGCTTTGTGGGCATGCTGCCTCGTAACAACGCCCTCAAGGTGAAGGGACTGAACAATGTGTTCTGCGGCGGTGAAAAAGCCGGACTGCTCGTAGGCCATACCGAGGCCATTATCACCGGCACTTTAGCCGGCTATAACGCCGGGCGCACCGCCCTGGGCCAATCTGCCCTGGAGCTGCCCGGCAGCCTGGCCTGCGGCGACGCAATCGCTTTTGTCCGGGAAAGCATGCAGACCAAGCAAGGACTGACACAAAAATACACCTTTTCCGGTTCGGTATACTTCGAACGCATGAAAGAAAAACATCTCTATACTACAGATATCCATGAGATCCGAACCAGGGTGGAGACAGCAGGATTAAAAGGGGTTTTTGCCGAAAGAATATAGAATGCTACTGTATTAAAATCAATACAATAGAGTAGATACTTGCGCATGTAATGTACGCTTGGTTAAGAGTAGGAGGATATCACATGAAGAAAAAAATCCGGGTGGGTATTATCTTTGGGGGCAAATCGGCGGAACATGAGGTGTCGCTGCAGTCAGCCAAGAATGTTCTCGATGCGATGAACAAAGAAAAATATGAAGCAGTATTGATCGGGATAGACAAATCCGGACGCTGGCAGGTCAACGAGGAATCACAGGTTCTCCTGCACGCCGACAACCCGAAACTGATCCAACTGAATAAATCGAATCAGGGTGTGGCATTGATTCCCGGCGAAAGAAGTGAACAGCTTCTCAATTTAACCAGCCACAAATCCTTGGGGCAAATCGATGTGGCCTTTCCGATCCTGCATGGACCTTTTGGCGAGGACGGGACGGTTCAGGGCCTGTTAAAACTGGCCAATATCCCCTTTGTGGGGGCGGGCGTACTAGGTTCAGCCGCAGGTATGGACAAAGACGTAATGAAGCGCCTGCTGCGGGATGCCGGCATTCCTATTGCCAAATACGTAGCGGTGGATTACCGTACGGTAAAAGACCCGGAAGCCAGCTTTGAAAAAGTAGAAGAAAAACTGGGTCTGCCGCTCTTTGTCAAACCTGCTAATCTGGGCTCGTCGGTAGGGGTCAGCAAGGCCTCCACCAAAGAAGAATTCGATAAAGCCGTGGCCTACGCCCTGGAATACGACAGCAAGGTGATCGTTGAAGAGTTTATCAAAGGCCAGGAAATTGAATGTGCGGTGCTGGGCAACAGCGATCCCGTCGCCTCGCTGCCGGGAGAAATTCTGCCGAAACGGGATTTTTACTCCTACGAGGCTAAATACATTGATGAAGACGGCGCCGGCCTTGAAATCCCCGCCAAACTGCCTTCTGATATTGTGACTCAGGTACAGCAGATGGCCATCCGGACTTTTAAAGCCATTTGCTGCGAAGGAATGGGCCGGGTGGACTGCTTCCTTAAAGATAACGGCGAATTGATCGTCAATGAGATCAATACCATTCCCGGTTTCACCCGGATCAGTATGTATCCTAAGCTATGGGAAATCAGCGGCATTTCCTATACCGAACTCATTGACCGGTTGATCGAACTGGCGCTGGAACGGTTTGAGCGGGAACAAAAATATAAGACTGTCGTTGAGATGTAAGATGTAGCACGCTGCAACCCCGGCCGGATAAGATCCGCCGGGGTTTTTACATGCTATGAACTATTTTGTCGCTAAATAGGACCATCGGGCAATGGCGTAAAGCAAATAATTAGGGCAAAATAAGAGCAGAAGACTTGCGGCAATATTTACTCCACCGGCAGGAAGTCGGTGTTTATCAGCGAATGTATTACATTTGGCGTATAGAAATCGAGAAAAAACAAAAATGAATGCAAGATGACTGTTCGTTGTGAAAAATGCCGTATTTTATGAGACAGGAGTAGAAGGTTTTGCTGAAGTCATTTGTAAAATTCTCCCTGGTCGGGGCCTCCGGCGTGGTGGTCAACATGGCGGTCTATACCCTGGCCATGTATGCCGGGCTGCATTATCTGGCTGCTGCAATCATAGCTTTTTGTTTTGCGGTGACCAACAATTTTTACTGGAATCTTATATGGACGTTTCGCGGCCAGGGGAATAAAAGCACCCGTGACAAGTACTGCCGCTTTGTCCTGGTCAGCGTCCTGAACCTGGTAGTGAACCTGCTGATCTTAAAAACATTAGTGGAATCGTTTTCCCTGGACAAAGCACTGGCCCAACTGGTTGCTATCGGCTTGGTGAGCTTGTTGAACTTTGTCATGAACCGCCGCTTTACATTCAATGATTAATACATAAGATTGTTGCTAAACCTCATCTGCGGTCTCGGATCTGGGCAGAATGCCGAAGTGACAGATGGGCCTTTTTCAACGGTCCCCGGGAGGAGTTTAAGCATGATTCTTGTAATCATTCCTACTTATAATGAGCGTGACAACATTGCCCGGATTATTCCGCAGGTACTGGCTCAGCATAAAGACATCCATATCTTGGTTGTCGATGATAATTCCCCGGATCAGACCGGGAAGGCTGTCGAAGACCTGATGGCGGGAGAATGCGCCGAACGGCTTCATATTTTGCGGCGGGCCGGCAAGCTGGGTCTTGGCACCGCTTATATCGCCGGCTTTAAATGGGCCTTGGAACGGGATTATCAGTATATCTTTGAAATGGATGCGGATTTTTCCCACAATCCGGACTATATTCCGGATTTTCTGCGGGAGATTGAACATTCTGACCTGGTGATCGGCAGCCGTTATGTGGCCGGTGGCGGCGTGAAAAACTGGGGTATGATCCGGCAGATGATCTCCCGGGGCGGCAGTTTGTACTCCCGTCTGATTCTGGGCCTGCACTTCCGGGACCTGACCGGCGGCTTCAAATGTTTCCGGCGGGAAGTCCTGGCATCTCTCAATTTAGAGGATATCCGCTCCAATGGTTATTCCTTCCAGATTGAGATGACCTATCGGGCTTTTTTGAAAGGATTCCGGATTCGTGAGATTCCAATCGTATTTGAAGACCGAACTCTTGGCAAATCCAAGATGTCGCGCAAGATCTTTTTAGAGGCAGTTTTTATGGTGCTCAAGCTGCGGCGGGATAAAAACCATTTTCAGTTATGAGGACACGGATAAAGTGGCTGTTTGCCGCTGTTATTGCGGTGAACCTGTTGTATAATGCCAGCCTGCCGCTGCATTTTGACGAAGCCTATTATTGGATCTGGTCCAAGCATTTGGATTGGTCCTATTTCGATCATCCGCCTATGGTGGCTTACCTGATCCACCTCTTCACTATTGGGGGGGACAGCGAATTTTTTATTCGTTTGGCGGCAGTCTTTTCTACGACCTGCGCCGCTTTCCTGGTTTATCTTTTGGGGCGGGACATGTTTTCACCCCGGGTTGGTGAGCTGGCGCTGGTATTGTTTTTATTTTTACCCTTGGTCCATATCGGATTTCTGGTAATTACCCCGGATTCACCGCTGTTTCTATTCTGGTCGTTGGTGCTCTACCTTTTTTATCAAGGGATTTTCCACGACCGGGCGTATTGTCTCTATGGCGCCGGAATAGCCGGCGGACTGGCGCTGATGTCAAAATACACCGCAGTCTTGCTGTTTGCCGCCTTATTTTTGTTTTTGCTGTTCTCGCCTTATCGGCGGGTATTCCGGTCCGGACGACTGTACATAGCCTGCGCTTTGGCGTTTTTGGTTTTCCTGCCGGTGGTGGCCTGGAACGCCGGACATGACTGGGTATCTTTTCGCTTCCAGTTTGACCATGGCGTGGCTGCTCAGAAGGTGTTTAACCCGGATACGGCGGTCGAATTTCTCGGCGCTCAGGCGGGTGTTTTCAATCCCCTGTTTTTTCTGGCGCTCCTGTATTATGCGGCAAGATATTGGCGGCGGAATCTGAGCGATCCCAGACTGGCGTTTTTATTCTGGACATTCGCTTTTCCGCTCCTATTTTTCGGCTATCATTCCCTGTTTAAAAAATCAGAGGCCAATTGGACGGTTCCGGCGTATATTGCCGGTGTGGTCCTCCTGGCCTATTGGCTGGATCGTTTTCGCTGCCGCCGGTTGGTGGCGACCGGATTGGTCCTGTCGCTGCTAATCATCAGTCTGGTCAAATCACCCGAATTCTTTCCGGGACTGCCCCGTGAGATGATCATGAAGCAGCAGCTGCAGGGCTGGGATTCGGTCTTTCACGCCGGCAGCCGGTATGTAGAGCCCGGCGATGTGGTGTTAAGCGATAGCTATGAAACGGCATCCCTGGCATGGTATTATCTTGCTGGCCGGCCCCAGGTCCACATCCTGACCCCGGCGCGATTTTCCCAGTTTGATTACTGGCGGCAGGATCTGGCAGGCAGGACGATTAACCGGGCTGTATTTTTCGGCAGCAAGGAACAAAGGCCTGAGCTAGAAAAAATTTTCATGCAGGTAGAGCCGGTGGATACAATATATTACCGGGACCGGTTTACAACCCGTGAAATTCAAGTCTACCGCTGTTATGGCTATTTGCTGCAGGAGAAAACACTCTCGGCCGTAACGCAGTAAAGGGTTGATACTTGATAAAGGAGAGTGAAAGCATGAACGGCAGTGATTTATTTAAAGAAACAACGTTTCACCATGCCTGCAGTCTCATGGAGGACGGCCGCTATGCCGAAGCGCTTCTTCTGTTGCATAAATTGGTGACTGACGGTGAAACAGGCGAGGAAGTGCTGGTATGCGCTTTGTCGTCTGCGCTGCACACCGAAAATTGGGATTTGGCCAAGCGCTATGCAGAGGAAATCGGCCGGCAGCAGTATGAAGGAAAAGATGCGTTATTTTGGATAACCGACTATTATTTCGGATCCGGGCAGGAAATGCTGGCCCAGCGCAATATCAGCCAAATACGCCAGCTGTATCCTGCTGACACCTGCTTGTTGTGGGACGTGGCGGAGATGTTGTTTGACTATGAATTCCGGGATCAGTACGAGGAAATTCTGCGGCAGATTGCGGCGGTGAAAACTCAGGACCCATTGGAACTTTTGGACCAGGCGGATGCCCATTTGGCTCTGAATCAACTGGCGCCGGCGGCTCAGAAAGCCATGGAAGCCGCTCGAAATCTGGCGTCCCATGAACGAGACGATATTTACTATGCCGGCCTGGTGCTGGAACAATGCGGCGAAGCCGGCAAAGCCCTGCAGGTATACGAAAAATGGCTGGCAGATTCCCCGGAAGACGTAGAATTTCTGCTGGCCACGGTGCGCTGCCACTCAGCCCTGGGCCAATTCGACCAGGCCGAACATATCCTGGAGCAAGCCCGTCAGCTGCAGCCTGATCTCCCCGAGCTGGGCCCCGCCGCCAAAGCTGTGGCCCAGGCCAGAAGAAAGGTCATAGATTTTCAAATGTATCGAAAACGTAAGCACGAAAGCGGCAGTCAGCTTTAAGATATTGCCGTAGAATTTACATTGCCGGCTGAAACAGCGGGGTAGCGCGGCTGCCAGCCTTCAGCCAGCATTTTTTTCAGGACCTGGGCGGTGTTCAAGGCATCATCCAGAGCCAGGTGAGAGAGACCGGTCTGAGTAATTTTCCGTTCGATCAGAGCGGATTTCAAGGATGCCAGGCGTTCTAATGAATAAAGGACTTTGTACTCTTCCGCCAGGTCGATGTAATCATCCCAGGAGAAGGGGCAGTCAATTTTATAGCGTACGCAGGCATTGGCGATCACGTCCCGGTCAGCGTTGCCCCAGGCTACGATGTAGGTGAGGCCGGCCCGATAATTTTGGCTTAAATCCTCCAGCATTTTTTCCATGGTAATGCCGGCATCAATATCTCTTTGCTGAATCAGAGTGATATTGCGGCACTCCTCGGTAAGCCGGGGGAAAAAACGGGGCCGGACATAGCTCTGATAAGAATCGCCGGCTTCATAGGCCGGCGGGGTTAGCAATACAGCCCCGGCCTCAATAATCTCGGGAAAGAAGGCCCGGGGGCGGCCTGGTCCATTCCGGTGGGTCGTAAACTCAAAATCCACAATGAGAAACTGGCGGCTTAATACGGTCATATAGTACACCCTTCCCAATTAGCATTTAACAGAATCGAACCTATATTCTATTCGCCGCTTTGTCCGACTTTTCCTGTTACAGACACCGGACCGGAAGGTGGGCCGCCTGGTAATAAACCTAGAAAAGGGAGGAATCTAAAATGTCAGATGCGCAGGGTCTTATTATCGTTCACACCGGCAACGGCAAGGGCAAAACCACCGCTGCTTTGGGCATGGCCTTCCGAGCCTGGGGGCAGGGGATGAGAATCCTGATCATCCAGTTTATTAAGGGCGGCTGGAAATATGGTGAATTGGCGGCAGCACAGCAACTGGGCCCCCGGTTTATCATCCGGCAGATGGGGGAAGGGTTTGTTAAAGGCGCCACCCAGGATAAAGCCACTGAGCACCGCCAGGCCGCGGCGGAAGCCCTTAAGGCGGCGGAAGAGGCGATGTCCTCCGGCCAGTGGGATATGATCATCCTGGATGAGGTGAATTATGCCCTGCATTATGGGTTGATCACCCTGGAAGAAGTCCTGGCATTGCTCAATAAAAAACCAGCCGCCCTGCACCTGATACTGACTGGGCGCAATGCGGCGGCGGATGTTATTGAAAGGGCTGATTTGGTAACTGAGATGAAAGAGATCAAGCACCCTTATCAGAAGGGAATTAAGGCCCAAAAGGGAATTGAATTCTAAGCGTCTGCAGCCGGAGCTTGAATGAAATCCGTAAATCGCTGAAAGAACCCGGCCTGTCCTACCACCACCAACTGGTCATTGCCCTGGAGGACGGCCAGGGGACCGGGCGAGACGGTGATCTCGGAACCGCGCCGGATGGCTACAAGGGTGGCGCCGGTGTTTTGCCAGAGTTTGAGCTCGGTGATGGTTTTTCCTACCACATGAGACGTGGAGGATATCTTTATCTCTACCGGATTATAGGGAGTTAAATTTTTCAGACGGTCAGAGTAGCTGATGATATTGGTCAGGACATCTTCCAGCTGCCGGTCTATTTCCTGCTTGCGCTGCAGCAGCAATTCCAGCTCCTGTTTTAGAGAATAGACCGAATGCATGCTCTTATGATGCTCAATGTAATAATAGGCCTGCTCCACTGAAGTGATCCGGATTTCTTTTCCCTGGGAGACGCTAAGCACATTGGCGTCTTTTAACAGGGCAACAGCTTTTCGGATGGTTTCCGGGGACACATTATAATGGCCGGCTAAAAGTGACCGGCCGGATATCTTTCCCCCTACGGGAAAATCCCCGTTTATAATGCGCTGAGCAATATCCAGGGAAATAGAATGATAGATGGACGGGCTGGTTGACATATTCATCCTCCACAGTGAGTTTTACAACAGACTTTTAGAAGTTTGCTAAGACCATATAATACATTATCATATATCATAATGTAATCGAGTAAATACATTTCTAGACATTGGCAAATATTCCTTCTTTACCGTATGCAATATGGTTGCTATCCGGAGAGTACAGGGTTAGCTATAAGGGTCTGGGGAATTATTTTGCCGAATATTGATAAAGATTGCTTAACTTGTTAATATATACATATACATCAATCATCCACCGGTTATTCCTGGAAATCTTTAGAATTCGATAAAGGCGAGGAGAGGATCAGAATGACCAAAATTCTGGCAATTTCACTATTGGCCGGGACTTTATTACTGGCAGGCTGCGGCAGCGATTCATCCAAGGGAGTTACCGCTAAGGACGTGCAGCAAAAAACCGCCGAAGCTGTTGAAACAACTAAAACGTATACACTGCAGCAAAAAGAAGAATATCAAAAACAAGCCCAAACTAAAATTGACGATCTTTCGAAACAAATTGACGAATTAAAGGCTAAAGCCAGTCAGGCTACCGATCAGTCCAAACAGGGAATAACGGAGCAAATTGCCGCTCTGGAAAAAGAAAAACAGACGACACAGAACAAATTAGGCGAATTAACCTCGGCCAGCGCCGAAGCCTGGGGGGCATTAAAATCCGGCATGGACGCAGCAATGGGTAGTCTGGAAAAATCCTATAAAGAGGCTGTGTCGAAATTTGATAAATAGACATTGACAGAGGAATCCTGATACTGTATGATAAAAACAATTTCATATCCGTGATAGAGGTGCGGGCATGATCAGTACCTTCCGGGAGCTGTCGGCAAAGAACGGAAGGAAAAGGCAGGCTTGCCGAAGCTGCGGGATATTGACACTATGCTGCTGCTGGGGTTGCGTCGAACAGGCGCAGAACTGTCACCTTCGGGTGGAGCGCTATCTTGCCGGCTGATTCAGCTGAATGGCTCAGTATGTTATTATACTAAGCGGTTGTGAGAGTATGCGCAATCGCTTTTATTTTTCTTTGCCGCCGCTCATCAGATATGATCGACCGGTTGATACCGACCGGAGTACAAACTACAGGAGGCATGAATATGGCAAAAAAAACACTGCCCTTTTCACAGACGGAACTGGAAGAAATTATAGCACAGCATCCGACTCCCTTTCATATTTATGATGAACAGGCTATCCGGCAGAATGTCCGGAAGCTTTTGGCCGCCTTTTCCTGGGCACCCTCATTTAAGGAATATTTTGCCGTAAAGGCTACTCCCAATCCTTATATCCTGAAGCTGTTGAGGGAAGAAGGGGTAGGGGCTGACTGCAGTTCGCTGGCTGAATTGATCTTGTCCGAAAAAGCTGGCATTGTCGGAGAAAATATCATGTTCACCTCGAACGACACCCCGGCCGAAGAGTATGTAAAAGCCCGGCAACTGGGCGCCGTCATCAATTTGGACGATATTACCCAGTTGGATTACCTGGAAAAGCATGCCGGCATGCCGGAACTGATTTCCTTCCGGTACAATCCGGGACCCTTGCGGCAAGGCGGCAACGCCATTATCGGCAAGCCGGAGGATGCCAAATACGGCCTGACCCGCCAGCAGTTGATCGCCGCTTATAAAATGGCCAGGGACAAAGGCGCCAAACGGTTCGGCCTCCACACTATGGTCATTTCCAATGAGCTGAATCCCGCTTTCTTTATTGAAACAGCCGTGATGATGTTTGATCTGGTTGTAGGCATTTACCGGGAGAACGGCATCCGAATCGAGCTGGTCAACTTCGGTGGCGGCATCGGTATTCCTTATCGCCCGGAACAGGACGCCGTGGACCTGGAGGTCATCGGCCAGGGGGTTAAGAAAGTCTATGAGGAGAAGATTGCCGCTAGCGGTCTGGCGCCTCTCGAGCTGGCCCTGGAGTGCGGCCGCATGATTACCGGACCTTACGGATATCTGGTGACCAAGGCTCTCCACAAGAAAGAAATTTACAAGAATTATATAGGCCTGGATGCCTGCATGGCCAATTTGATGCGCCCCGGCATTTACGGCTCCTATCATCATATCACAGTAGCTGGCAAAGAAAATCTGCCTTTGGACCACATGTATGATGTAACCGGCAGCCTGTGCGAAAATAACGACAAGTTCGCCGTGGACCGCAAACTGCCCCGGATTGACATCGGTGATACTTTGGTGATTCATGACGCCGGCGCTCACGGCCATGCCATGGGATTCAACTACAACGGCAAGCTGCGCTCCGCCGAACTGCTGTTGAAGCCCGATAAAAGCGTCCAGGTGATCCGCCGCGCCGAAACCCTGGATGACCTGTTTGCCACTCTGGATTTTTCCCGGCTGTAAAGAAAGATTCGTGTAATGAAAAGCGCTTCCTTGACGGAGTGCGCTTTTCATTTGAACAGTTCTACATGACAGGGTAGCAGATAGCTAAGACGGAAAGCGGAATACATAGAAGAAGAGCCTGCTTTTGCAGGCTCTTAAGGCAGTTCCTGAATATACTCGAAAATCAGTTTTGACATATTGGCAATCACATGCCGTCCATAAGCCACATCCATTAGCTGCTCGGCCATGATAGCTACCGCGTAGGAGTGCTTCGACCCATAGACAATGCCGGCGTCATGTTCGGTATAATCCAGTTCGCCGGTTTTATGGGCGACAACCGTTCCCGGCGGCAGGTACAGGGGGATTTTGACCCGGTCCTGCTGCTGTTTTAATATGGCCAGCATGACGCTGTCGCAGAAAGGGTCCAGGCAGCAGCGGTGATACAGCCGTTCCAGAACAGAGACCATATCGGTGACCGAGGTGTAGTTGTCCCGGCCCTCCTGGCGGGCGGCAAAATCCATCATCCGGCGGGCTAATTCGGTGTCTGCTGCATTCAGGCCGGCCATGCACCGGTTGACGCTGTCCATGCCGATACGGTCGATCAGTAAGTTGGTAGCCGTGTTGTCGCTTTCGGTGATCATGACTTCCACAAGGTGCAGTATGGTGTATTGAGAGCCATAAGCGGCGAATTCCAGTTCACCGGCGCCGCCTACCCGGTTGGCGGCGGTAACGGTCAGCAGTTCATCAAGAGCCAGAATGCCCTCTTTAGCCTGGCGCAGCGTTTCCGTCATAATGTAGATTTTGATCAGGCTGGCCGAACTCATGCGGCGAGAATTGATACTGATCCGGTCCTGCGTATCCGGCAGACTGACGGCCAGGGAATAAAAGCCGGGCTCTTTTTGAATCCGGTCTTGGATCAATCCCGCCAGGGGCGCCAGGCGGGATGGCGGCAAGGACATGATTCGTACTCTCCTTTAATGGAAAAATATCGTGTGTTGTCATAGTCATTGTAGTCTGTTTCGCCTTTCAAGGCAATATGGTCGGAATAAAGCCGCTGAGGAATAATATTCTTATGCGGTCATCGAATCAAAGAAAAGGAATTTTTGCCTTTAAAGGAGAACTTTCAACCGATATAACACCAGGTGCAAAGCATGCAGTAATGCAGGCGAAAGGAGAATCATTGTGCAAAAGAAATCCGTTATTTTCTGGCTGGTTGCCATTGTCTTGCTGACAGGCATGATGGCCGGCTGCGGCGACAAAGAGACCGGGTATTTGCGCTATGCGCTGAGTGCCGAGCCAGAAACCATTGATCCGCGCAAATCCACCAGTGTCGCTGCTTCAACCGTCGAAGCCCAACTGTTTGAAGGACTCACCACGATTAACGAAAAAAATCAGCCGGCGCCGGCTGCGGCGGAAAAATGGGAAGTATCAGCTGACGGTGCGAAATATACCTTTTTCCTGCGAAAGAATGCCAAGTGGTCCAACGGTGATCCGGTCACGGCCCAGGATTTTGAATATGCCTGGAAATCGGCATTGAGTCCTGAACTGGCTTCTGCCTATGCCTATCAGATGTACTATCTGAAAAACGGCGAGGCTTATAACAACAAACTGGCCAGCGCCGATACTGTAGGAGTCAGGGCAGTGGACGATTATACCCTGGAAGTGATTCTGGAGCGTCCTACTCCGTACTTTTTGTCTCTGGCCGCCTTTCATACCTACTATCCGGTGCACCGAAAAATCGTCTCTACCGATGAAAGATGGTCCGCCAGCCCCAAGACCCTGGTGGGCAATGGCCCCTTTATCCTGAAAGAATGGGTCCATAACAATAAAATGGAACTGGCCCCAAATCCTCAATACTGGGATGCGGCCAATGTGAAAATGGATAAGCTGGAACTCTTGCTCCTGGACAATGCTTCTACGGTAGTATCCATGTTTGAACGGGATCAGCTGGACATGGGCGAAACTATGCCGGCCAGTGAAGTCCCCCGTCTGCTGCGGGAGAAGAAAGCTTTCCTGTATCCCCAATTAGGTACGGACTATTATTCCTTTAACGTAAATCAGGCTCCCTTTGACAATCCTAAAGTGAGAAAGGCCTTTCAATTGGCTGTAGACCGGGACGCTCTGACGGTAAAAGCGCTTCAGGGCGGTCAGCAAGCGGCTTATGGCCTGGTTCCTCCCGGTCTGAGTGATGCCAAACCGGATCAGGATTTCCGCCAGGTAGGCGGGGCGCTCCTGAAAGATCATGATGTAGAGACGGCCCGGCGCCTTTTGGCTGAGGCCGGTTACCCCGAAGGCAAGGGATTGCCGCCGGTCACCCTACTCTATAATACCAGTGAAAGCCACAAACTGGTGGCTGAAGCCGTGCAGGAAATGTGGAAGAAAAATTTAGGCGTTCAGGTCCAATTGACCAATCAGGAATGGAAAGTCTATGTCTCCAACCTGGAACAGTATGACTTCCAGGTGGCCCGTGACAACTGGCTCGGAGACTATGCCGATCCCATCACCTTTCTGGAACTGTTTGAAACCGGCAACGGCAATAATGTCCCCGGCTACTCCAACCGGGCATATGACCGGCTGATACAGATCGTCAGAACCAGCAACGACCAGTCTGTCCGCATGCAGACCATGCACGACGCCGAGAAGATTCTGATGGATGACGCCGTCCTGCTGCCTTTGTACTTCCACTCCAGCCCGCTTTTGGTCAAGGACAAGGTCAAGGGCTACATTCGCACCGTTTTTGGCACGGTGTATTTGAAAGGCGCTTACCTTCAACAGTAGATATAATTTGGCAAAAATGGCGGCGGCATTCGAAATCATAACTGTTTCGGCTGCCGCCGCCGCATATCATATCGTCATCGGGGAGGGATATTGATGCATATCATCGACTGGCACTGCGACACCATTCTGAAACTATGGCGGTCAGAAGGGAAGGCGGCGCTTTCTGAAAACCATCTCAGCATTGACCTTGAGAAACTTCAGGCCGGTCACTCTCTGGCCCAGTTTTTCGCCGTGTTTATAGACCTTGAAAGCCATCCACAGCCCTTCACCGCTTTTAACGCCATGGCTGATTTATTCCAGCAGGAATTGGCGCAAAACAGCGGGCGGATTGCTTTAGCCCGCAGCGTGGCGGAACTGAAAGCCAACCGGGATAGCGGTTATATCTCAGCCTTCCTGACTATCGAAGACGGCGGCGTCCTGGAAGGCCAGATGGAAAACCTTTATCAGGCCTACGAACGGGGCGTGCGGCTCATTACCCTGACCTGGAACTATCCTAATGAAATCGGCTATCCCAATCATGAATGGACCCATCAGAACCAGGGGCTCACCGGATTTGGCCGGGAAGTGGCGGCGGAAATGAACCGGTTGGGGATGATTGTGGATGTATCCCATTTGTCAGACCAGGGGTTTTATGATGTAGCCCAATTATCCAGCCGTCCCTTTGTGGCATCTCACTCCAATGCCCGCAGCATAACCGGACACAGCCGCAATCTGACCGACGAGATGATTCGCCTCCTGGCGGAAAAAGGCGGCATCACCGGTCTGAATTTTTGTCATGCCTTTCTGGGGGAGGATCCCGCTACGTCCAGAATTGAGGATATGGTGCGCCATATCCGGCATATCGTCAATGCAGGCGGCATTGAAGTTATGGCCCTGGGAACGGATTTTGACGGCATCAGCTCGTCGCAGCTTGAGATAGAGCATATGGGCGAAATCGACAAATTGGTGCAGGCACTGGAACAAAGCGGCTTCACCAGCGGAGAGATCGAAAAAATATGCTGGCGGAACGCATGGCGGGTTATTCAGGACACTATGATGTAAACCCATAGCAGGGAAGTTTTGCTTAAATTCAAATATATGGAATACTCAATTGTGAAGTATAATAATGGTAAACTGCGTCGTTAAAATGCAGGAGGTGTTTTCATGGCCAGATCAGCCCAGCCCTGCCAGGAATGCGGCAGGGAAATATACTTTGAAGGTCTTTGCTATCAGTGCAGAGGCCGCAAAAAACGTGAAGCATATCTCGTTATGTCTGACAGGCAAATTGAAGAAGCCATTCAGGATATTGTGGAGCATATTGAAACGATAGGCGCTTTTGAAAAAACATATAAAGATTTTAACGCTTTGTTGGCATACCACAATATCAGTACTGAAAAAATTGCAGAAGCAGCTTTGGCAAAAGGCGTGTTCTATCCTTCCGCCATTTACCGCAATGCTTCGACAGCCGTGAGAGACAGGCTGATTGACCGGTTGCTGAGACCTGACTGCAAAAACGCCAATGACCTTTTGTTATGCCTTGCCATGTGCGGCGATGCTGTGGTGCTGAAAACCTTTTACGAATTAGAGAACAATCCCCAGCCGTGGCGAAAAAAGCTGCATGTCAATCCGTCTGTCTACGCCCAATACGGCGGCTGGAGCTATGACGAGAACGGAAACCGTTATGAGGTGGCATATCCTTGCTGTTATGCTATTCTTCCTGGGGTTCCTGCTGATGAAGCAGTCAAAATCGGCAGCTTAAGAGAGGATCACTGCCCGGTTTGCGGCTGCCGCCTGGTTGATATGCTGACATTGGATGGAAATGATGCGCGGCTTGCGTTTCTTAGGCTGGGGGGCAAAGTGAAAGTGCCGGTCTGCCCTAATTGTGCGGTTATGAGTGACAAGATCCTAGTACGTTATCAAGTGAATGGCGAAAGCCGGATGGAAATTATCGAACCCTATGAGAATAAAAACCACATGGACGAAGCGGAAGTGGCTCAGCTGGCGAACAATGCGCGCGTTTTGGGCTTGACCCGTGAGCCTGTTGCGCCTTTTTACGCCTGCGGAGGCGACGAAGTCTGCACGATCGGCGGCTTTGCCGACTGGATACAGGATGCGCAATATGAAAGCTGCCCTGACTGCGGCAAAACGATGAAACTGCTGGCAGCGCTTCAGTGGGATATCCTTAGTGATTACAGCGAAGGGACACTCTATGCGGAAATTTGCACAGATTGCCAAATCATAACCCTGATTCATCAACAGACTTAACCCGTCTGCTCTTATCGTTTTAAAGGCCCTCCGTCTGCCGCGCATTCGCAGCAAACAAAGGGCCTTTTTTCAATCCAAATCGAACATAGCAATAATTGGCGCATGGTCTGATGGTCTTGCCAGCCGCCGCAGGCTGGTATCCACCCAGGCGCCGGTGGAGCGGGCAGCCAGATTCTCAGTAGCCAGAATATGGTCGATCCGCCAGCCCAGACCCCGGTCCAGGGCGTTCATGACCCGGTAGTCCCAGAAGGTATAGTGGCCGCCTTCCGGTACGTGCTTGCGGAATACATCGGTGAATCCCCACTCTTTTGTATAGGCAAAGGACGCATGTTCATCCGGGTGATACCCTACCCGGCCTAAGAGACGCTTTGGGTCATAGATGTCAATGGGTTCCGGCGCCACATTCAGGTCTCCCAGCCAAACCACCGGCTCCGAAGGAGTGTAATGGCGGCTGAAGTAGTCCCGCATATGACGCAGCCAGGCTAATTTGTACTGAAAATATTCGATTTGCGGGTCTTGTCCCTGGGGAACATACGTATTGACTACCGCAATTTGGTCAAAGCGGGCGGCGATCAGCCGGGCTTCACCGGGCTGACCCCATTCGTCCAGGCCGGTTTTTATCTCAGCCGGCTTCTCCCGGCTGAGGACGGCCACACCGTTTTTGCTCTTTTCCCCCAAGAAAGCTGCATGATATCCGATATCCGTAAATGCCGACACCGGAAAATCCGGGTCCTGCACCTTAGTTTCCTGCAAACAAACCACGTCAGGGGTTTCCTGGCCCATCCAGGCCAGAAGATCCTCCAGGCGAACCCGCACCGAATTCACGTTAAAACTAACAATTTTCCACTGTCTCATAAGCTCTCCTCTCCGTCTAGAGCTTGTTGTAACATTCCATTTGCAGCCTCGAATCTGGGTCTTTTCAACGGTTCCCTAGTAGCTGATAACAGCCGCTAAGAGGAGTCCCGTTGCGAAGCTGATCCGGGAAGACAAAATCCCAACGGCTACATTGCCCTTGGCGATTTCATCCGTTACTTTGAAGGGGGTCAAAAACTCAAACAGATAAAACACGATGACTTGAAAGGCCATGCCAAGAATCCCCCAAATGATCAAGTCAGCAGGATTGATGGCGTGATAAATGGCCGAAGCCAGTACAATAGACTGTCCCAGAATTTTACCGCCTAAATCATAGGCAGCCGCCTTGGCGGCAAGAGATTTGGCCTGGTCCTGACTGCCTTCCTTGATGAGATGAAGCTCTTTATAAGGGGTGCTCAGAATGAAGATATAGGCCCCCAGGACCAATAAAGGCAGAGAAAGCGCCAGATATGTAAAAAAATTGGCGAAATTAGCTCCTTGCAGGTTCACGCAATCATTCTCCTTTCTACACTTGCTGCTTTCACCGGCCGGATCGACCGGTATATTATGGATTTGCTATTGAGATTCGCTGCCGGGGGCCTGAATCCTTTTCGTTACGCTGAAAATCCGGCTTTCGCAATCTTTTTGACTTCTCCTGTCTGCCTGAGTTACAATAGTAGAGATAATCTAGTTTGAGGGGGAACTTAATAATTTATGATTCTTTTCCGCGATATTCAACTGACAGATAAACCGGTTTTTGACCGGTATTTTTTAACACGGCGTTATGAACAATCCGCCTGTACCTTTACCCATTTATTTATGTGGCGCAAGTGGTATAACATCTGCTGGGCCGAGGCTGACGGCTACTTATGCCTTAAAGCGTCCTACGACGGCGTGGACTACATACTGCCTCCTTTCGGCGAACCTGAGGGCTACCGGGCGGTTATGGAGCAGATGCTGGCTCATTTTGCCGCAACCGGGCATAAGTTTTTGATGAAAGCCGCTACACCCGATATAGTGGAACTCCTGGAGAAATTCTTCCCCGGCAAGTTCCAAATTACTCCTGACCGGGATAATTTTGACTATGTTTATGCGGCGGATGATTTAATTCATTTGAAGGGGAAAAACTATCATACCAAAAAGAACCACCTGAATAGTTTCAAGCGGCTCTACTCGGACTATGAGTATAAGCCTCTGACTAAAAAGCTGGTCCCGGACTGCATTGAGTACGCTGGTGAATGGTGCATCCAGAACGGCTGCGACAAGGATCCTTCCCTGGTCCTGGAGCGGAACGCCATTCAGGAAGCTTTACTGAATTTTGATCAACTGAGTTTTCAGGGGGGAGTCCTTTATGTTAACGGCAAGGTCGTTGCCTTTACCATGGGAGAAAAGCTCAATAATGATACAGCCGTGATTCATGTGGAAAAGGCCAATTTTGAAATGCGGGGCGGATACCAGGCCATCAATCAGATGTTCTGCGCCCATGCTTGGTCTGATATGCAGTTTATTAACCGGGAAGAAGACATGGGGCTCGAGGGCATTCGCAAGGCGAAAGAATCATATTTCCCGGTAAAATATATTGAGAAGTATGACGTTGTCGTAAAGTGAGGCGAGACCATGGACTTTCGGCTCGTGACTGAGAAAGACGATAAAGCTGTGCGCCGGCTGTGGTCTTATTCCTTTAACGGCGACGAACCTTTTTTCAGCTGGTATTTTTCCCAATTTTACGACCGGGGCAACGGGCTGGGAGGATACGAAAACGGAGAACTCCTGACCTGCCTGCATTTGCATCCCTATCAGCTCAGCTTGCGGGGCAGCAGCCTGGCCGCCTCCTATATCGTAGGAGTGGCCACTGATCCTGCAGCTCGGCGGGGCGGCATGATCCGCCGGCTGCTGACGGCTTCTCTCGAGGAGATGCGCCGCCGGGATCACTGGGTCAGCATTCTCATGCCGTCGAAAGCCGGCTTTTATGCGCCCTATCAATGGCTTTTATGTTACCATCATCTGGTGTATATGGTTAAGCTGGAGGACCTGCGGCCTTTGGCCAAACCTGCCGGCAACATCCTGTACATTGAATCGGTGACCTTGGACTTTTTTGCGCAAAGTTACGCCAGGTTCGTGGCGGGCAAACACGGCTATGTGGAGCGTACTCAGCAGGACTGGCTGCATCGCCTGAATGAACATATCAACGACAGGGGATTCGTCTATTGTCTGGAAATGGACGGCCAGCCGGCCGGCTACATCATGTATTCATTCAAAGGAAAAACCATGCTGATTAAAGATATGGTTTATGCCGATGCGCGCGCCCAGGCCGCACTGTTCAGCTTTATTTACGGTCATCGGTCCCAGGCCGAATTTATCGACTGGAATGCGCCCCTGGACGATCTGAGTTATCTTTCTCTGTTTGATCCCAAACAGGATATCCGGATGTATCCCTTTATGACTGCCAGACTGGTGGACGTGGCCCAGGCCCTGGAGGCTATCCGTTATCCGGCCGAACTTGAGGACAGCCTGACTATCCGGGTGCAGGATGATATGGCCCCCTGGAACCATCATTGCTTTCGCCTGACCGTGAGCGGCGGGCAGGGCCGGGTGGAGGTCGCCGACCAGGCCCCGGCGCAGCTGGAGTGCCAGGTGGGGCCTCTGACGCAGCTATTTTTCGGGCGGCTGAGCGCCAGTCAATTATGGCGTCAAGGCGCTCTGACCGGGCAGCCTGAAGCTGTGGCCAAGCTGGGTGCGATATTCCCCCCATGCGTGACTTATATTAACGAATATTTTTAAAAATAGAAAGCCAGGGAATGCTGTTGCCTGGGAGAGGCACAGACAACGCGGATGAAAAGAGGAGAAAAGCAATGAGCAAGAATCAGCATCGGGAGACTTTCTCATCAGGTCTGGCAGTCTTTTTCGCTACTCTGGGTTCAGCCGTCGGTTTGGGAAACATCTGGAAGTTTCCGTATTTGACCGGACAAAGCGGCGGCGGCGCTTTTTTACTGGTGTATTTCCTCTGTATTCTGTTGGCGGGGATTCCGGTCATGGTCGCCGAATTTTATATTGGACGCAAAACCCGGAAAAACGCGGTAGGCGCTTTTGCCGAACTGCGGCCGGGAACCAATTGGAAGCATATCGGCACCATGGGCGTAGTCTCGTCTTATTTAATCATGTTTTTTTACAGCTGTGTCGCCGGCTGGGTGTATTACTATCTGTTTAAAGCCCTGAAGGGGGATTTCGCCAACGTGACTTTGGCCACAGCCCAGGCGGAATTTGCCTCTGCCGTAACCAATCCGGGTTCGGCTATTATGTGGCAGGCTATTGTCATGGTGGTGGTTGCCAGTATACTAGCCCTGGGAGTGCAGAAGGGGATCGAAAAAATCACCAAAACCTTAATGCCGCTCTTGTTCATCCTAATCCTGATCTGTGATATTCGGGCCATAACTTTGCCGGGAGCTGAAGCCGGGATCAAGTTCTTGTTTGAAGTGGATTTTGCCAAGCTGACCGGACCGGTCATTCTTACTGCCCTGGGACTGGCTTTCTTTAAACTGTCTCTGGGGATGGGCACCATGACGACCTACAGCAGCTACTTCACCCAAGATAACAACTTGTTTCAGACAGCCTCCCGGGTGGCTCTTGCCGATACGGCGGTATCCATGCTGGCCGGCTTGGCCATTTTCCCCACGGTATTTGCTTTTGGCATGGAGCCGGGGGCCGGACCGGGACTCTTGTTTATGACGATTCCTCTGGTCTTTTCCCAGATGCCTCTGGGCAATATTATGCTGATTGCCTTCTTCTTCCTGACATCCATTGCCGCCACCACGGCCATGCTCTCTTTGGTGGAGGTGCCGGTAGCCTATTTTAGCGAGGAAAAAGGCTTCACCCGTCAAAAGGCCGCGTTTTTAAACGCCGGAATTATTCTCCTTTTCGGCGTGCTGGCAGCCTTATCAGCTGACCCTGCCGCCCCGCTGGGACAAGTTCAGTTTGGCGGACGTGGCTTTTTTGACTGGTTTGACTATCTTTCCTCCAATATTCTGCTGCCTCTGGGAGGCTTACTGATTGCCCTGTTTGTGGGCTGGCGGATCGACCGGGAGAATCTACGCCGGGAACTGTCTAACTATGGAAGCGTAAACCAATCCGGCATCATTGACGTATTCCTGGTTGTCATTCGTTATGTGACGCCGGCACTATTGGTTTTGGTTTTCCTGAACTCGATCGGTATTCTTTAATGTACAATGATTTCAAAGGAAAAATTTGGCGGTTTTAGTCGCAACAAAAATCGCTGGATGACATAAAACTACCTTTTTTTGCGACAGGAAAATGCCTGATTATGTATAATATAATAACTGGATATTTCTAACTGATAGCTGCAGATTATATGACGATTCGATGCAGTTATAATGCTATTAATGAGGTTTTCAGATCCGGCTTTGAGAGAATCAGGCGCAACAGTCGCTTGATCTTGATCTTGATAAGGGAGGATTCTTTTGATGTTACAATTAGATATGGAGAACGAGACCTACTGTGTGATCAAGGTCATCGGGGTAGGCGGAGGCGGCAATAATGCGGTCAATCGCATGATCAGCGCCAATGTGAAGGGCGTGGAATTCATTGCCGTCAATACCGATGCCCAGGCTCTCTTGACCTCCCAGGCTCCCTACCGGATTCAAATTGGCGGCAAGTTAACCAAAGGACTGGGTGCGGGCGCTAACCCGGACATAGGCGAAAAAGCGGCCCAGGAAAGCTATGATGATCTGGTCAAGGCCATTAAGGGGGCGGATATGGTGTTTGTGACCGCCGGCATGGGAGGCGGCACCGGCACCGGCGCTGCGCCGATTGTAGCCGAGGTGGCTCGCTCTCTGGGGGCACTGACCGTGGGAGTTGTGACCAAACCCTTTAATTTTGAAGGCAAGCGGCGGCAAGTTCAGGCCGTTCAGGGCATGGAAAAGCTCATGCAGCATGTGGATACCCTGATTACCATTCCCAATGACCGGCTGCTTTTAATGGCGGATAAACGCACTTCCATGGTGGAAGCCTTTCACATTGCTGATGATGTGCTGCGGCAAGGGGTCCAGGGAATTTCGGACCTGATCGCCGTCCCCGGACTGATTAACTGCGACTTTGCCGATGTAAAAACGATCATGACTGACGCCGGATCGGCTCTGATGAGCGTGGGTATAGGCAGCGGGGAGAACCGGGTGATCGCGGCGGCTGAAGCGGCTATCCGCAGCCCTCTGTTAGAGACCTCTATGGAGGGGGCCAAAGGGGTGCTCTTAAACATTACCGGCGGCGCCGGCATGGGCATCTTCGAAGTCAATGAGGCAGCGGACCTGATTACCCGGGTAGCTGACCCGGATGCCATGATTATCTTCGGCGCTACTATTGACGAAACCCTGAAGGATGAAGCTAAAGTTACCGTGATCGCTACCGGCTTCAAGGCCGCTGCGGCGCCGCAGCCTGTGGCTGCCAACCGGACAAGCCCCCCGACTAAAATAGTCCCCCCTCTGCCTACGCCCCAGGCCGGCATCAGGGAAGCGGCGGCCGGCAAAGCGGATACTCCCAGTATCGAGACCTTGCGCCGCTATGTACTGGATATTCCGGAATTTATGCGGCACAAGGGCATAATCATGCCGGAGGACCTGAAAAAGAATAAATAGAACGGCAGGGCCCGACTATGTTCAATGTCCCATAAAGGACCAGGAATTTTCCTGTTTTTTATGGGACTAATTTTTTGTAATCTCAATTAAAGTTGTTAAATTATACTCGTATATGTTTAAAATGGCAGGGAAAACTGATGGAGAATAGAAATTTACTAACGAGGAAAATTATTAAATTTAGAAGGGGGTTTTAGTCCAATGAAAGGGAATCCTAAACTAATCGAAACTTTGAACTCGCTTCTCGCCGACGAGCTTTCGGCAATCAATCAGTACATTGTTCATTCCGAGATGTGTGCTAACTGGGGGTATGATAAACTTCATGCCAAGTTCGAAATGAGAGCCATCCATGAGATGAAGCATGCTGAAAAACTGATTGCCAGAATCCTCTTTTTAGAAGGCGTCCCCGTAGTATCTGAACTCAAGGCTATTCACATCGGCAATGATATCCCCAAGCAGCTGGAATGTGATCATGCTGCCGAAGAAGACGCCATCAAAGCGTACAATGCGGCCATCAGACTGGCTGGTGACGTGAATGATTTCGCAACCCGTGAAATTTTGGAACATATTTTACAGGACGAAGATGCTCATATTGATGAGATCGAAGAATTGCAAGATCAAATTTCTCACATGACTCTGCCTATCTTTTTAACCACTCAGGTAGGAGGGTAGCTATTTTAATTGCTGAATATGATACGTGACACCATTGATTGATACAGGGAGTTGATCATATGCCGGTCAAGAATGCTATGACTGCCGATTTCTTACGTTCCGCCTACGGCGGCGAATCTATGGCCCATATGCGGTATCTGACCTGGGCCGAAGATGCGGAAAAAAAGGAAATGCCCAATATCGGCAGATTATTCCGGGCTGTTTCCTATGCAGAACAGGTTCACGCCTTTAATCATTTCCGGGAGCTTGGTCAACAGACGGGCGGGGCGACAGTGACGGCCGGAGCGGAGTTTGGCATGGGGTCGGTGGCCGAAAACCTGCAGTGGGCCATTGACGGTGAAGTCCATGAAGTGGAGCAGATGTATCCTGTTTATTTCCAGGTGGCTCAGTGCCAGCAGGAAAGCGGAGCCCAGCGTTCCTTCCATTATGCTCTGGAAGCCGAAAAGATCCATGTTACCATGTTCAAAGCCGCCCAGGATGCGGCTAAAGCCGGCAAGGACCTGCCGACGAAGGATTATTACGTCTGTCCGGTATGCGGCTTTACCGGCGAAGGTCACATGGAGGACCAATGTCCGGTCTGTAAGGTGAAAAAAGAGTTGTTTAAGGTTTTTTCCGCTTAATCCCGGGTAGAAAAGCCCGAGCAAGATCACATACGGCCCTGCGCATCGGTGCACCACCGGGACAGGGCCTTTTTTCTATCTATTGCTATATCACAAGAGGTGTGTTGTTTATGAAAAATACGAAAAAATAATCGCCAATTATTAAAACATCCCCCGCAAGGGGAGAAGGAAGTAAGCTATGGCAGAGCAATCCGTGCTGATTTTAAAAGGTAATATTATTTTTACGCCGGATGCCCGGAACTTCAAAGTTTACCGGGACAGTTACCTGATTGCTGTCGGCGGCGTGATCCGCGAGATCTGTCCGGCGTTGCCGGCCCAGTATCAAGCCCTTCGGATTCATGATTACACGAATCAGTTGATCATCCCGGGATTTGTGGATTTGCATACCCATGGGGCTCAGTTTAACCAGCGGGGCCTGGGGCTGGATTATAAACTTCTGGACTGGCTGAATCGGTACACTTTTCCGGAAGAAGGAAAGTTCAGCGATCCGGATTACGCCTCCCGGGTTTATGAAGCCTTCGCGTCGGAACTGATCGCTCAGGGAACAACCCGGGCAGCAGTATACGCTACCGTTCACCTTTCAACCAGCCGGCTGCTGTTTGCCGTTCTGGCCCGTCGGGGCTTAGGGGCCTATGTGGGCAAAGTCAACATGGATGCCAACTGCCCTGATTTCCTGAAAGAAGATACTGCAAAGTCCCTACAGGCCACGGAAGAAATTCTGGCGGAGTGGACAGGGAACTCCTTGGTCAAGCCGATTATTACTCCCCGCTTCGCGCCGACCAGTACCAGAGTTTTAATGGATGGGCTGGGAAAACTGGCCATAAAATATGATGCGGCGGTTCAGTCCCATCTGGCGGAGAATACCGGTGAAATTGAGTGGGTCAGGGAACTGTTCCCGGAACACCGGGAATACCATCAGGTGTATCAGCACTATCACTTGTTTGGCCGGACGCCGACTCTGATGGCTCACTGCATTCATCTCAGCGACAACGCTATGGAAAGCATGAAAGAAAATCAGGTCATAGCAGTCCATTGCCCCGACTCTAATATGAATTTATCCAGCGGAATCATGCCGGTCCGCAAACTGTTGAACGCCGGGGTCAAGGTTGGCCTGGGCAGCGATGTGGGCGCCGGACACAGCCTGTCCATGCCTCAGACCATGATCCGGGCCATCCAGCTGTCTAAAATAAAGCATGCCCTTGAGGCGGAGCATCAGCCTCTCACATTGCCGGAGGCCTTTTATCTGGCGACCAAAGGCGGCGGCAGCTTTTTCGGCCGGGTGGGGAGTTTTGAGCCTGGCTATGCATTGGATGCGCTGGTGATTAATGATACGGCGGCGGGGTGGGACATGGAGCCGCTGGAAAAGCTGCAGCGGTTTATTTACACGGGAACCACAGCGGATATTGCGGCGCGGTATGCCGCCGGCAGGAAGATAGGATGAGAAGGGCGGGCAATAGGATAAAATAAAACATGCAGAGGTGCTTGGCGAATGAAATACAACCCCGATATTCATCACCGGCATTCCATGCGGCTAAAAGGCTATGATTATGCACAGCGAGGATTCTATTTCGTCACAATTTGCAGCCATAATCGGGAGTGCCTCTTTGGCAAAATCGAAAATGGAATCATGATATGTAACGAAAAAGGACAAATCGTGCAGTCAGTATGGGACGATCTGCCAAAGCATTATCATCATATCGCATTGCACGCATGTGTAATAATGCCTAACCATGTTCATGGTATTATTGAAATTAGCGAACCAATCGAATCCCCCGAATCCCCCGTAGGGGCGGGTTTTGTAAGGGCGGGTTTGAAACCCGCCCCTACATCCGCCCCTACGGCCGATGATCATCCCTCAACCATGCTGACGGCTGTGCCGATTTCCACCTTGTCAAACAGTTCCTCAATATCCGGATTGTACATTCTCACGCAGCCGCCGGAAACATAGCCTTCCACCGGGCCGTTCCAGGAACCGTGCAGGCAGGTTTTGTCCGAGGACAGGACCAGCCTTCTGGAGCCAAAATCCCATTCCGATGCGGCAGGGCTGTCAAAAGTCAATTTCTCGAGCACCTGGTAGTTCCCCGGCGGGGTGGGTGTTGGCGGCTTGCCAATGCCGATTGAATACTCCTTGATAAAGGTATCTTCCTCAAAATAAGATAGGCGCATGTTTTTCAGATTCACTACGATATGTTTTTTCATGTGCACCTTCCTTTCTTGGTTTATCATATGACCGGTATCCTCATATGTGATATCCTGGCCCCGTAGGGGCGGGTTTGAAACCCGCCCGTACAAAAACCCCGCCCGTACAAAACCCGCCCCTACAGTGAGGTGATGCAGAATGTTTGACACCCGGCAATATATCCGCAGCGTGCAGCTGCTGCGGGATAAGGTCCCGCGTTTTGACGCCTACCCGTTTTCCCTGCCGGCGATTCGCAATTTGCATGAGCTGGCATTGCACCCACGGGTTACCTTCATTGTGGGTGAGAACGGGACTGGCAAGTCCACCCTGCTGGAGGCCATGGCGATTGCCTGGGGGTTTAACGCCGAGGGCGGCACAAGCAATTTTACCTTTGCTACCCAGGCATCCCACTCCGAACTCAACGAATACATCCGGCTGGTTAAAGGTACAAGGCGTCCTCGCGACGGTTTTTTTCTCCGTGCGGAGAGCTTTTATAACCTGGCGACATCGATTGAACAGCTGGATTCTGAAGGCGGGCCCGGCGGGAAGGTGATTGCCTCGTACGGCGGAAAATCCCTGCATCAGATGTCGCATGGGGAGTCATTTTTCGCTGTGTTTCAAAACAGGCTGAGTGGCAACGGGCTGTATATTCTGGATGAACCGGAGGCAGCCTTGTCTCCTGTGCGGCAAATGGCCCTGATTACGCGCATGCATGAACTGGTGCGGCGAAACTCGCAGCTCATTATTGCGACCCATTCCCCGATTATTATGGCTTATCCTGACAGTCTGATCCTTCAATTGACCCGGTCTGGCATCCAGCAGGTGGATTACGAGCAGACCGAGCATTATTCGGTCATGAAAGAGTTTGCCAACAACCGCCCCAAAATGCTAAAGATTCTACTAGGCGAGTAAACGCCTGATAAGGCTTCCGGCTTTCCCCGGAGGCCTTATTTTATGGTGACGGGTACTCGTGCTCTTTACGGCCATAATGCCGGCACGCGGGGCATAGGCCATTCTTTTGCCAGTGATAGAGGATTGCGGATTTGTGGGTCCGGTGCTATAATTATCAATGATAATCATTATCATCAATAAAACAAAGAATGGGAACAGACCGGGCAGGCTGCAGCATTTGGCGGAGGCGAGTGAGCGTGAAGCATGATTTGATTGGGCGGCATTATGAAAGAATGATTCAGGAGCATTATCTGATACCGGTCTCATGCGACGGGACCGGTATCCATTACCGCGTCAGCCGTAAATACGGGGAGGGAACGGCGCGGCGGCTGATGCTGGGAGAGGGACTGGATATAAATTATTGGCACGGCTTTTCCGCATCCTGTCTGGAACTGAATAATGTATGCCTGCAGCCGGATATGCTGGAAATCAGCTGTTGCCTGGAAGGTTCCATGCAGGTCGGCCTTTATGAGCCAAATGAGCAATATGAATTGGCGGCGGGACAAATGATGTTTTATTATCATAAAAATTTTCTGCCGTCCTATAGGCTGAGCGCCTGGGAGTATACCGGGTTTTCCGTTCATGTGCACCATGATTACCTGGCCGGCTGGCTGGCGCCGGGCTGCGTCGGACAACTGGACGATGAGTGGCGCTGCAATATCGGCCTGCTGATGCGGCAGCAGCGCCTGCTGGTCAGAAACGCGCCGCTTGCCCTGCTGCGGCTGGCCGGAGAAATCCAGTCAGGCCCTCCGGTGAGCCATGTGGCCGCCTTTTTGGCGTTTCAGGCTAAGGTTATGGATTTTGTAAGCGGCTCCCTGCAGGCCCGGGAGGAAAAGGTAGATGACGGGGCCCTGCCGCCCCGGGATCTGGATCTTGTGAACCGGGCGCGGCAATATCTGCAGGAACATTTGTATCAGCCGCCTTCTATTGCCGAACTGGCCCGAATCCTTCATACCAACAGCGGGACGCTGAAACGCAATTTTAAACGGGCCTATCAAACGACCATTTACGGCTATGTCAAGCAGCAGCGTTTGGAGAAAAGCCTGAACTTGCTGAAACATACCGACCTCAGCATAGCCGATATCGCCAGCGAGGTCGGCTATGCCAACCCCAGCAAATACGCCACCGCCTTCAAACTGCATACCGGCATGACCCCCAGTGAATATAAAAAAAACAGAGGATAGCCGAAAACGAAAAAATCCCAGGATCAAGGCACAACCTGCCTTGATCCTGGGATTTTGTTTGCGAAACCCATCTATAGCCTTGAATCTGGGACCGTTCAAAAAGGTCCAGATGCTAGGTAAGAGCAACGCCTGCGTTGCCGTACTAGTGAAGAATTTAGGTGACTTTTTGGCTTATAAGAAATTATCCGCTATTACCTATCTCCCGAAAAGTCACAAATTCTGATACAGCGCGACGAGGACGGGCGTGAGACTGTACGTTTGGAGGGTACGTCGATACTAGAAAGATGCGGAGCATCGTGAGATCAGGAGGAAAACAAATCACTTTTCGGTGTAGTCACAGCAAAATAGACTACTGCATACAAACCCGAAAAGGGATGTTTTCTGAATGAGCCCGCCCGCAGGAGCAACGACGCAGATGGGCCTTTTTCAACGGTCCCCTGTCAAAGTGCCGTTTGGAGGGGGGTCAGTGCCTGGCGGAGTGGAATAGCGGCCTGAAACCCGATTATAGTGGAGGGGAGGAGGGAGCTTATGAAACAACAATCCCATTTTGCTTATTTATTGACAATTGCCGGCAGTGAAAAATACAGGCTGTATCTGGCGGCGGGCTTCAGCGCCGCCAGCGCCGTGGCGGCCATTGCCCCCTATGTGTTTTTGTCTGTCATGCTGCGGGAGCTGATGCAGCCCGCTTTTGCCATGGAGGAAATGCTGCTGTGGGTGAAGCTGACGGCGGCCGTAATCGTCCTACGGTTCCTTCTGTTCATGCTTTCCGGCGTGTTTTCCCACATTGCGGCCTTCACCATCCTCTATAAGCTGCGCCTGAAAGCGGTGGCTTATTTCGCCAGGCTGGGCATGGGCTTTTTTGTCAGCCGGACCAGCGGCGAACTGCAGAAGACGATCAATGAGGACATTGAAAAGCTGGAAAATTTCATTGCCCACCAAATCCCGGACCTGGTGGCGGCAGCTGCGGCGCCGCTGGTGATTTTCCTCTATTTGCTGGGCGTGGATTACCGACTGGCGCTGCTCCTGTTATTTCCCGTAGGCCTGGCCGTCCTGTTCCAGGCAGCCTCGTTCCGGGGTTACCGCCAGCGCATGGAAGAGTATTATGAACTGCTGGGCCGGCTGCATGGGGCGATTATGGAATATATCTGCGGCATGCCGGTGATCAAAGCCTTTAATCTGACGGCCGATTCCTTCGCCAAATACAAACAGAGCGCCGAGCAATACGCGGTTTTCTGGCGGACGATCGCCAGGCGGATGGGCCCGGTGTACGGCATTTTCACCGTGATCATTGAGTCGCCGCTGCTGTTTGTCATTCCCGGCGGCGGCTATCTGTTCCTGACCGGCCGGATCGAGCTGCCGGTATATATCTTGTTTCTGACGTTAAGCCTGGGCTTTTTGAATTCGTTCAAAGCGCTGGTGGAATTTGGCTCGAGTTTTTCGATGGTGCTGGAAGGCATGGGCAAAGTCCGGGCCATTCTGGAGAGCCGGCGCAGCCAAACGGTTCTGTCCGGCTGGATAAAAACGGCCGTTATGCCATTGAGTTTGACCATGTTGGCTTTGAGTATGACCAGGTCAGCGTCCTGGAAGACCTGAGCTTTACGGTACGCCCCGGTGAAACCGTGGCCCTGGTCGGCCCGTCGGGAGCGGGGAAAACCACGGTGGCCCAGCTTCTGGGACGGTTTTGGGATGTCCGGCGGGGCGTCATACGGATCGGCGGGCATGATATCCGCGACCTGGAGCTGGAAAGCCTAATGGAGCAGATTGCCTTTGTGTTTCAGGAGACCTTTGTGCTCCATGACACGGTTTACGAGAATATCCGCATGGGGCAGTCGGTGTCCCGGGAGGCGGTGCTGGAAGCTGCCAAGGCCGCACAGATACACGATTTTATCCTGTCGCTGCCCCAGGGCTATGATACGGTGTTGGGGGAGCAGGGGACCAAGCTCAGCGGCGGGCAGAAGCAGCGGATCGCCATTGCCCGGACCCTGCTGAAGGATGCGCCGGTGGTCGTGCTGGATGAGGCCACTTCTTACGCCGATATTGAAAACGAAGGAAAAATCCAGGCCGCTCTGACGGCGCTGCTGCGTAAAAAAACCGTGCTGGTCATTGCCCACCGTCTGTATACCATTCAGCATGCCGATCGCATTATTGTGCTGGACAATGGACGGGTCGCCGGCCAGGGGACCCATCAGGAACTGCTGGCAGGCCAGCCCTTGTATCAGCATTTATGGCGGCTGCAAAGCGCAGAAGCCGATAAACCCTTGATGGAGGTGAGGACATGATCGGTACGATTCGATTGCTGCTGGGGAAAGATATCAGACGGCTGTGGCCTCCGATTGGGCTGATGATGCTTGATGCTTTGATCAGCATGGTCTTTTACGGCGTGCTCTACCTGCTGATTCTCGACCTGATGAACGCAACCTTTTCCCTGCATAAGCTGGGCCTTTACACCCTGGTGCTGCTGGCCGCCTTTTTGCTGCGCTGCGCGGCCACGGCCACAGGCTATACGATGTATCACGTCCTGGGCAGCGATATCATCAAAACCATGCGGCTTAACCTGGGGAATCATTTAAAAAATCTCTATCTAGGATATTTCGACAAAAACAGCATGGGTCACCTGCTGGGAGTCATGACCCATGACGTGGCCGATTTTGAGCGGGTCATCACCCACTACATGGGCGACCTGATCAAAGCGGTATTCCTTTCGGTTTATCTGGTTGCTGTGGCCTTCTGGATCGATTACCGGCTGGCGCTGGTGCAGCTGACCTTTATCCTCGGCGGCCTGCTGATCCTGTGGGCGGCCAGCAGGGTCGTCACCAGGCTGGGGATTCGCAAACGCAGAGTGATCGGGCAGGTTGTCTCCCGGATTGTCGAATATATAAGCGGCATTCGGGTGTTCAAAGCCTTTAACCAGACCGGCAGCCGTTTCCAAAGGCTGGAGCAGTCCTTCCGCTCCTTCAAGCGGGAAAGCATTATCCTGGAGGCCGGTATCGCCCCCTTTGTCATGGTCTTTGCCATCCTGGCCGACCTCGGCTTTCCCTTAGTGATGATCAGCGGCGCCGGCCTGCTGCTGGAACAGACCCTGACTAAAGAACTCTTTGTGATTTTTCTCATCCAGAGCCTGGCTCTCAGCAATGTGCTGAAGGCCTTCTCCGGGCAGTATCATGAATTCCGCTACTTCGAGCTGGCCGCCCGGAGGCTGGTTGACACCTATGCCCGGCCGGAGATCGGCTTTGCGGCGGAGGCGCTGCCGCCGGAGCGGTATGATATAGAATTTCGCGACGTCAGCTTTGCCTATGAGCCGGGCACCCCGGTGCTGAAGAATATCCGGTTTGTGGCCAAAGAAGGAACCACCACCGCCCTGGTGGGGAGCTCGGGCTCGGGCAAAACCACCGTCACCAGCCTGATCGCGCGTTTCTGGGATGTGACCTCCGGCAGGATTTTCATCGGCGGCCGCGACATCCGGGATTTGAACCCTGACCGGCTGTTAGCCAAAATTAGCATGGTATTTCAGGATGTTTACCTTCTGAACGATACCATTTACAACAACATCAAAATCGGCGCGCCTGACGCTGGCCGGGAAGAGGTCATCCGGGCCGCCGAGCTGGCTCATTGCCGCCAGTTTATCGAAAAACTGCCCGGCGGCTTTGACACCCTGGTCGGCGAGGGCGGCTCCACGCTGTCCGGCGGCGAAAAACAGCGCCTGTCCATTGCCCGGGCCATCATCAAAAACGCCCCGATTGTCCTGCTGGATGAAGCCACTGCCTCTTTGGACGCCGATAATGAGCACGAAATCCACCGTTCCCTGCAGCAGCTTACGACCGGCAAGACAGTGGTGGTGATCGCCCACCGCTTAAACACCATCCGGGATGCCGATCAGATTATCGTACTGGAGGAGGGAGGGATTGCCGAAAAGGGGAGTCACCGGGAGCTTTTGGCCGGCGGCGGGGCTTATTGCCGGATGGTCGGGACTCTGGCAGCGGCGAAGAGCTGGAAGATATAAAAGAAAAAATATGCTCCATATTGTTAGCTGAATCTGGCTTTGCCGAGCTTGTGCAGAATTGCCGTAATGAGCATCCTGCGCAAGCTCTTTTTTTAGCGGCATTGTCTCCGGTTAACCATATGGAGTCCAAAAACAACTTGTCCAATCGTTGGATAGATTATACAATATACAGGGATAAGACAAAATCAGTCAAAAAAGAGGCTGCAGAGCCGATATTCTTATGCTGCCTGGCATTGGGAGCTGTCATTATAGCAGGTATTGGCGCATTGTTTTTTCAATTTGCGCAGCAGATGAGACAAAATCCTGTTTGGACAAGTAGACAGGCTTTTTAAACGAAGTCTCTTGTAAGTGAAATTTGGTTCACTTTATAATAAAGAATTGAGAAGTATAATCTTATTTTGACGGCTCTGTAAAG
>NZ_AFGF01000165.1 GCF_000219125.1 Acetonema longum DSM 6540 | reverse complement strand
TGTTGCTTCCCTTCAAGCTAAACCAGCGCAGTCGCTTATAAAAAAATTGTAAACCGGTTGCTGGATCTATTGCCAAATCTTTGAATTTTAAAGTAGCATATGTTGTTAGGCAGACAAAAAACATGATTAGGAGTGTACTGACATGGAGTATGTAGAACCGATTCGCAACAAAAAACAGATTTTGGCCATGAAACACTATTTAAGAAGTAATAACTTACGTGATTATCTGTTGTTTGTTTTGGGCATTAACAGCGGTTTACGGATCTCAGACCTGTTGCAATTGACAATTGAGGATGTAAAAGGAAAAGACAGAGTTAGCCTGAGAGAAAAAAAAACCGGGAAAACCAAAGATTTTCCCCTTTCCGATACATGCAAAAAAGCGATACAAGAGTATCTTGACAATTGTTCCGGCAAAAGCGTCTGGTTGTTCGAAAGCAAAGGAAGAAATCGACCGATTACCCGCATACAGGCTTATAGAATTATCAATAAAGCCGCCCAGGTGATCGGCATGAAAGAAGCAATCGGGACTCACACACTGCGCAAGACATTCGGGTACTGGGTTCATAAGAACGGCGCGGACATAACCAAAATTCAAAAACTGCTAAACCACTCAAACCCAAGCATAACCTTAGCCTATATCGGCATCACAAAAGAAGAATTGGACAAGGTTTATATCAATCTCAATTTATAATATGGTTACTTTTTGTAAAAGTTAAGGTCGAAAAAAAGGGGTTTTTGAAAAAGAAATGTAAATATAGTTATGAGAGACCATAATTGATGCCATAATTGATTATGAT
>NZ_AFGF01000164.1 GCF_000219125.1 Acetonema longum DSM 6540 | reverse complement strand
TAATAAATAGTCGCAGATGTGAAACGCAAATGATTCGCTTTCCTCACTCCTTTCACCGTAAAATCAGTATTGAAGCCATACACCCCTCTCTTTCAATAGCAAATGGCAGGAACTGCTGTTGCAGTCCTGCCATTTTTGGGGCCTAGAGCCATATGATTTGATTGTCGCTGACTATCATATTGATTCATTAAAGAATATTTTTTGAATCAATGGAACATTTTTAAGGCTCTCTTCATCCTGTATACTCCCATATTTCCAATATTGTTCGCCGCCTATTTTTACCATTATCGGTGAAACGTGTTCTTCATCAAATTTTTCATCAATTTTTAAATCCTTTAAAGGATAAATCACTTCCCTTGGAGGGTCCACTTTCTTCTTAGTCGGTGTTCCGTTGTGTAAAGCCCAACCGGTGAATTGATTGATATCTTTTATAAATTCACCACCTTCTATAACAGTTTCATCCGTTATGATTAAATATAATAAATTTTCGTGAATGATTTCCCATTTACCTGAAATATCAATCATACGTTTTTCTGTATCGCTACGCCTATATTTAAATATAAAACTTTTATCTTTTGAAAATGTGTATAAATTCAACATTCCCGTCATCATCGTTGGTGATCTATGCCAGGACCCAATCAAAACCTTCTCGAATTTTTCTTTGTTTTGGTGTTTCTCTTTGTTTAGATTTTCTCTATTCTGCTCTGCAATTCTAGCAATACTTACATTCGCAGCCGCCAAAATCTTATTAGGATAAAGATGTAAATCAATCACTCCCACTGTGATTCCGAAAATAGTCAATACAACCCAACTGATAATTTTCTTTCTCATGGCCCACCTCCTATATTTTAGATCACCATTACTCAATCATGGGTATAAAACTTATATTTATGATACTCGTCCTGACCATATTTTTCAAGAAAATACACTCCATTACTGGTGGCGTAGGAACTGCCAGCTTGGGCTAAATATACTCCTTCGCCATAATCTCTTCCATCAGGAGTCGGGCGAATGACTTGAATATGCTTAATTTCAACACTAGCAGATAGTGTCATATATCCTTGATTTGCTCGTTGCTGAGCTTCTTGAGGTGTCACTTCTCTCCAGCCATAATTTTCCCCTTGGGCATTCAGCCATTTCGCAAGCCTAGCAGCATTCAATTCGGTTGCCGTTTCGACTCCTTCAGCTATTACATGACCGGCTGGTGTCCTGCCCAAAGCTTTACCTGTCGCATCTTCGACATCGCCTACTTGATTCACTTCTACCCAACGAGGCAGTTCTACGCCCATAGCAACAGAAACATCCCAGACAAAGATATTGCAAAATGTTTGATCGTCCCTCGGTACATACCGAGGATTGTGTTCTACATCAAATTGGTCGATCAACTGATTATAAGCTTCCGCGGTTCTTTTTCCCGATAGATATATATATTGAGGAGTAACGCTATGCCACGCAACAGTATCCGTCATATTGTAAGGGTTCAGTTCTTTGATTCTCGTATTGCCTTCACCTTTTTGGACTGTATGGGTGTATCCCTTAATTTTTATACTAAAGGTATCTTTCAGCGATATATTAAGTGGCTTATGATAATCTCGATAGTTACTAAGATGCGTATCGAAAGCGCGCCTCGACCCCTGTATAGCAGCTGAGAATTCTGCCGGATTAGGTTGGGGCTGACTCGAAACCTGTGGAACTTGCGGAGTCTCTAAAGGAGATTGCATCTCAGCCACAGTA
>NZ_AFGF01000163.1 GCF_000219125.1 Acetonema longum DSM 6540 | reverse complement strand
ACCCGCAGTTCCCGTAGGGCCGGTATCACCGGTAGCTCCAGTAGTGCCTGTAATCCCTGTTTCTTCAGGTACCTCGCCTAATACTAAAAATGCTTTGCTGGTTAGCAAAGGCGAATATGTTACATTGTTTACGGTTCTGCTTGCTAAACGCAAAGTGATGGGTGCAGCATCAACCTGGATAAGTGCAACGCCGGAAAATTCAGCTGTTTTTATCGGTGAACCGCCTAAAAATTCATCTCCTTGTGAAGTAACAATGGCAAAAGATATGCCAATTAATCCCGAACTGGACTGGGTTACTACCCACCAGTTAACTAAGTAGCGGCCGGTTTTATTTATGGTGATTACCCCGGTTATTGGCTCATAACTTACAGGTCCGAAGCTGCTCAGTATATTTTCAAATATAACATTGCCGTCTGGCGCAACCGTGCCGCCTAGTAGCCTCTCAAGCTGAAGGCCTATAGCATCCATACCAACCCTCCGCTGCATTATTTAAATACCAGTTTATAGTATGAAGCTTCTCTGTCAGATGGTGAGTATTCCGAGCGCACCTTCATAACGATGTCTCACCTCACAGTGCGGGGAAAATATATGCCGCTTTTCGCGATCAGCGCCACGTTCGAAGACGTGGCGGAATAAAAAAAGCAAGAAAATTCATCCGCCAAAACAATGTTTTCGGAGGGGGCCTCTCCGCCTCATAGGCCAAGGAAGCCCTGACAGGCTGCCTTGGCCTATGACCAGCGCGGGATTATCAGACCATTTTTGGAGACCCTTGAAAAAGGCCACCCGGATTTTAAATACTTTTTGATACTTTTTAATTCTTTTTGAAAAATATTTTTTAAATATTGCAAATTTTTATAATTTATTTAAAATTAAGGTATGTCTAAAATTTTACAGGGAGGAAAATATATGAAACATAAATTATTCCTCATGGCAACCATGGTATTGGTCCTTATGTTCAGCCTGCAGGCAGCCTGTTTTGCCGCCGGTCCGGCCAATTTACCCGCCATCAAGATTTTGGCAACAGGCGGCACCATTGCCGGTGCGGGCTCTACCAGCAGCACGACAGTTGGTTACACCGCCGCTGTCGCCCCGGTCGATGCACTAATCAACAATGTCCCTGAATTAAAAAAAGTCGCCAATATCAGCGGCGAACAAATTGCCCAGATCGCCAGCGAAAATATGACCAACGAGGTCTGGCTGACACTGGCGAAACGGATCAACCAACTGCTGAGCCAGGATGATGTGGACGGCATTGTCATCACCCACGGCACCGACACGCTGGAAGAGACCGCCTATTTCCTGCATCTGGTCGTGAAAAGCGATAAACCGGTGGTGTTAGTCGGCTCCATGCGGCCGCCGACGGCCATGAGCGCCGACGGCATGTTAAACCTGTACCGGGCGGTAATACTGGCCGGCAGTAAAGAGGCTGTCGGCAAGGGCGTGCTGGTCATGCTCAATGATACCATTCATTCCGGCCGCGATGTAACAAAAACCATCACTGACCGGGTCGATACCTTTAAGGCGCCGGAGATCGGCCCCCTGGGCTTCTTTACCGGCGATAAACCGGTATTTTACCGGTCTCCGCTGCGCCAACATACAACGGCCAGCGAATTTGACATTATGAAGCTGTCCACACTGCCTCGGGTTGATATTGTTTACCATTACGCCAACAACAGCGGCACTGCCATTGAAGCATTTACCAAAGCCGGCGCCAAAGGAATCGTCCACGCCGGCACCGGCAACGGCAGCATCGGCAAAGCCGAGTATCCCGCAGTAGAAGCGGCTCAGAAAAAGGGAGTTGTCATCGTCCGCACTTCCCGTGTCGGCAACGGCATCGTTGCCCGCAACGGCGAAGCCGATGACGATAAATACAACTTCGTCGCCGGCGATAATCTGAATCCGCAAAAGGCGCGCATCCTGCTCATGCTGGCCTTGACCAGGACCAGCGATCCCAAAGTGATTCAGGAGATATTCTGGACATACTGATAGGGAACCAGTTCCCATAAGACACTGCCGCCCTCGATTCCTCCGATAGGAGGCCTCGAGGGCGTTGCTTATTGAAAGTATTAGGCTGTTTGGCCGGCTTCGGCTGCCCAGTCGTCCAGCCCTTGCATGACTGCCTCACGGGTTTGCCGGGAGATTGCCGGCAATTCACCGCCCCAGGCATTTTCAGCCGCTTGGAAGCCGTCTTCAATCGCCTTTCTCAATAAAGCGATCTTGTCCGGGTCGCCGCCGGAGAGAGATTTGGCCATGGATAAGATCCGTTCAGATGTCTGTTTGACTCCCCAAAAACCATCTTCCGAAATTTCCTGCTGGGCCTGAAGGCGTGTCGCATCATCCACCTCTAGGGTTTGGAAAAAATCCTTCAGCTGTCCGTCGTATTTCGCCAGAATCGCGTCATAGGTTAATCCCTGGGCTTGGCCCGTTTTTACCTGCTGCGTGGCGACGAGTTTCTCAACCAGCGAGCGGAAAGAGGCCATTTTCAACTCGACTTGCCGGCTGATATCGCTTAAGGTAGCCTTCTTCGTGTAGGTAGTTTCAGTTTTGGCAGCCGATGGATCCGATTTTTCGTAAACGGCAGCTTCACCGGCAGAAGCAATCTGAGTCGTATCGGCGGCAGCAACGGCGCCGGTTCCATTAGCTGTGGCCGCAGCATTCGAAATGCCGTTTTGAGTTGATCGTGAAAGGGAAGTAATAGACATAAAACCGTCCTCCTTAATTCTTTTAGACTGTCTTACTCTATGTATCGTCATTTCCAGTGAAAATTTTAATTTCCCGAATAAAAGTAATTGAAAAAGCCAGAAGAAGCTTGCCGCAGTAGTCACTTTAATGGGGAAGACATTTTGACAACGCCGGCAAATGGTCGGTATCAGCTCGGGAATCCAAAGAAAGAGGCTCTTGCAGAACCACCTTCGTCCCACACAGAGCCTCCCGGTCATTTTCAGCTTATTTCTTTACTAATTCCAGTCCTACCGGAATCGTTGCCTGTACGCTTTCTTTAGCGATTACCTTCTTGGCGGTTTCAAGGGAGATTTTTCCCATATCCTTCGGTTTCTGGGCTACGGTTGCTGCCAGAGTACCGTCGTTTACCGCTTTCACGGCATCGGCGGTAGCGTCAAAGCCAACGACCATGATGTCTTTCCGGTTCGCTGCCTTTATGGCTTCCAAAGCGCCCAGGGCCATTTCGTCATTGTGAGCAAACACGGCGTTAATTTCGGGATTCGCCTGCAAGATATTCTCCATGACTTTCATGCCTTTAGCCCGGTCAAAGTCAGCCGGCTGCTTGGCCACCACGGTAATGCCTGCCGCGGCTTTAGCCGCCTGGTTAAAGCCGGTGCCTCTCTCAACAGCGGCCGAAGCGCCGGGGATGCCTTCCAATTCCACGACTTTACCCTTGCCGCCCAGCTTGTCGACAATAAATTGTCCGGCCATTTTGCCGCCGGCCACATTGTCGGAGGCAATGGAGCTTACTACCTGGCCGCCTGCAGCCGAGCGGTCAACGGTAATGACCGGAATATTGGCCTTGTTGGCCGCCTCCACTGCAGGTACGACAGCCTTGGAATCCACCGGATTGACAATGATCACGCTGACTTTTTGCTGGATCAGATTTTCGATATTGGCCATCTGTTTGGCTGCGTCATTTTGCGCATCCATGACCACCAGTTCCAGGCCGTTGGCGGCAGCCGCCTCTTTGGCGCCGTCGCGCAGATCGACAAAGAACGGGTTGTTCAGGGTTGAAACCGCTAATCCCACCACCGGTTTGTTCGTCCCTTCCTGTTTGGAGCCGCCGCAGCCGGCGGCCAGCAGCAAGCTTGCGCTCAGTACCATCACCAATAAAACAACCCTAAAACTCTGTTTACCCATTTTCTGAAACATGCATTTCCCTCCTATACATTGTTACGGTGTTATAGTGTCACACTGCCTTGAAAGTCAAACCAAATTATCCTTTCCGGCATCACCCTCCCTTGCGTTTTTTATCTACATATACTGCCAGCAAAATGACTGCGCCTTTGGCCACCTGCTGGTAGAAGGAGGAGACATTCAAAAGGTTTAATCCGTTATCCAATACACCGATGATCATCGCCCCAATCAGGGTGCCGCCAACCGTGCCGACTCCGCCGGCAGTGCTGGTGCCGCCCAGAACTACGGCGGCAATCGCGTCCAATTCAAAACCCGTACCGGCAGTGGGCTGAGCTGAATTCAGGCGGGAAGCCATAATGATCCCGCTGAAGCCGGCCAGCACCCCGCCCAGGGTATATACGGCCAACAGGATTTTCTTGGTGTTGATGCCTGATAATCGGGCCGCTTCTTCATTGCCGCCTATGGCGTATATGTAACGGCCAAATCTGGTTTGAGTCAGCATGATATAAGCCGCCAAAAAGATGGCGGCCATAATGACCACCGGCACCGGAATACTGGCCAGATAACCGCCTCCCAGAAAACGGAAGGCCTCCTCCATACCCGTTATCGGCCGGCCATCGGTATAGACCAGAGTAAATCCTCTGGCAGCAGTCATCGTGCCCAGGGTGGCAATAAAGGGGGGAATCCCGGCCCGGGCAACCAAAAGGCCGTTGATCAGGCCTAATATCGCCCCTGCCGCCACACCGGCCAGAATAGCCGGCAGGATCGCCTGGCCTCCCGCCAGCAGTCCGGCGGTAATGCTGCCGGAAAACGCCAGAATCGACCCTACTGACAAATCAATGCCGCCGGTTAAAATGATCAGGGTCATGCCGACACTGATGATGGCATTGATGGAAACCTGCCTGGCTACATTTAAAAGATTATCTACCGTCAGAAAGCGATCCGATAAGAGCGTCAACACGATAGAAAGTATCATCAGTCCCAATAATGGCCCCGCATTGCGGAACAACCCCAATCCGGCTTTTTTTCCTCCGGCCACTAATCGCCACCTCCTGCTGCATAGGCCATAATTTTTTCCTGGGTAGCATCCGTGATCGCCAGTTCACCGGCGATTCGCCCCTGGGACATGACCACTACCCGGTCGCTCATACCCAGGATCTCCGGCAGTTCGGAGGATATCATCACGATTCCCACGCCGGCCTCAGTCAACATGTTCATGATGCTGTAAATCTCAGCTTTGGCCCCCACGTCAACTCCCCGGGTGGGTTCATCCATGATCAGCACTTTGGGCTGAGTGGCCAGCCACTTGGCAATGACCACTTTCTGCTGATTGCCGCCGCTTAAGTTTTTTACCAGTTGGCCGGCACCGGGGGTGCGGATTTTCAGCTTGTCGATATTGGCGGCTATGGCTTCTCCTTCCCGGTCGCTGCTGATAAAGCCGCCGCTGGAGTATTGATCCAGAGAAGCCAGCGTGATATTTTTTCCTACCGACAGACTGAGGATCAGCCCCTGACTCTTGCGGTCCTCGGTGATCAGTCCGATGCCGGCCTTAATGGCATCGGCCGGACCGGTAATCGTACACTTTTCCCCCTGGACGTAAATCGTACCGGAATCCAGCCGATCGACGCCGAAGATCGCCCGCGCCAGTTCCGTCCGCCCGGCTCCCATGAGTCCGGCGAATCCGACGATTTCACCGGCCCTGACGGCAAAGGATACGTCATGCAGAACCTGATGCCGGGACAGATTCTCAACCCGCAGAACTTCCTGGCCAATGGGCACGGTTTGTTTGGGAAATCGGACTGTGACATCCCGCCCGACCATCATCCGGATGAGCTGGTCAAAAGCCGCCGTTTTCGTCTCGACCGTGCCGATATAGCTGCCATCCCGCAGCACCGTAATCCGATTGCTTAAGGCAAATAATTCTTCCATCCGGTGAGAAATGTAAATAATGCCAGCCCCGGCTGCCGCCAGCTGCCTGATGATGGCAAACAGCCTTTCGGTTTCCCGGTCGGTCAGGGCAGCGGTAGGCTCATCCATGATCAAAATTTTTGTTTTATAGGACAAAGCCTTGGCGATCTCCACCATCTGCTGTTCGCCGATACTTAAATCGGCTACCAGGTCCTCCGGGCTGATCGCTGTCCCGAGTTCGGCCAGCAGTCCACTGGTACGGCGCTCCATTTCATCCCAGTCGATGAAACCCAGTTTGCGGGACGGCTCCCGTCCCAGAAAAATATTTTCCATGACGGTCAGCCCGGGAATCAAATTCAGTTCCTGATGGATGATAGAAATCCCCAAATCCGCAGCTGCCCGTGGGTCGCTGATTTCGGCTGGTGCGCCGTTGATTCGGATTTCACCGGCATCTTTACTATAAACACCGCTTAAAATCTTCATTAACGTGGACTTCCCAGCTCCATTTTCTCCCAACAGAGCATGGATTTCCCCGGCCTGCAAAGAAAGCTCCACATCCTGCAGCGCCTTGACCCCCGGAAAGGTTTTGGCAATTCCCGTCATGTTTAACAGAGGAGTGATGCTCACTTGCATACCCTCCTAAAAGACCACGCCGGACTTTAAAATGACATTGGCGTAAGAGGTGCATTCACCGGTACGGACTACTGCAACCGCCTGCTTAGTCATTTCTTTAAACCGTTCATGCTCTATCTGAACAATATCAACCTTGCCAAGGAGGGGTAAAAGGGCCTGATACAGGTCCCGGCTTTTTTCCGGCATCTCCCGGGCGATGATCGCCCCCTCCACCTGCAATTCCTGCTGAATCGCCGCCAGAGTTTGCAAAAAGCCGGGCACACCAGCGGTCAGGGCCAGGTCAATCCTGGGCACTTCCGCCGGAATCGGCAGACCGCAATCGGCAATCACCAGCATGTCGCCGTGTCCCATTCCCGCAATAACCGCACTCAGCGGCTGATTTAACAAACCGGTTTTCTTCATCCCAGACTCCCCGCTTTCCTGATAAATGCATCCACTTCCTTGCGCCAAGGCAGGGATGGCTGTGCTCCGGCCCTGGTAACCGCCACAGCGGCGGCCGCTGAGGCGAACTCCAGACTGTCCCGCAAGGACCGTCCTTCAGCCAACCCTGTGGCCATGGCCCCCACATAAGCATCGCCGGCAGCCGTCGTGTCCACTGCTTTGACCGGATACGGCTGAATCCGGTATTGCTCCGCGCCGCTGCAGCACAGGGACCCTCTGGCCCCCAGAGTGATAACGACTGTGCCGATTCCCTGATCCAGAAGCTTCCGGGCCGCCTTGATGACCGCCTCGTCGCTATCCGCCGGCAATCCGGTCAGTACTGCGGTTTCCGTCTCATTAGGGATGATAATATCAACTAAGGGCATGATATCCCGACTCAGGGTCCGCGCCGGCGCCGGGTTGAAAATCACGGTCCAGCCCTGGGCCTTAGCCGCCTTAATGGCGTATTCCACTGTCTCCTGGGGGATTTCATTCTGCAGTACCAAAATTCCCGGTTCTCCGGCAGCTGTCAAAGCCTTGTCCACTGCAGCTGCGTCGCAAGCCCAATTGGCGCCGCCCACAACGACAATCGTATTTGCCCCGGCCGCGTCTACTGTAATCAAGGCCGTGCCGGTGCTTTGATCTACTTGCTCGACACAGGTTCTGTCCACATGGCTGGCTTGCAAACCCTCCAGTAAATCTGCGCCGAAACCGTCACGCCCTACGCAGCCGGCCATCTTCACGGCGGCTCCAAGCCTGCCGGCAGCAACGGCCTGATTGGCGCCCTTGCCGCCGGGAAAGGTGGCAAAGCTGCTGCCAAACACAGTTTCACCCTGATGAGGCAGTTTTTGAACTGATACGGCCAAATCCATATTCAGGCTGCCTATTACCAAAACAGTTTTTGTTGTCATGATTGCTCCTTCCCGCCGGACGACTGGCGGATGATCAATTCCGGCTTCAGCATAATATCCCTCGCCTGGGCCCCGGAGTCTGCCATATGCTCCAGCAAAGCAGCCACGGCCAGCTGCCCCATTTCATATACCGGTTGGTTAATCGTCGTCAAGGCCGGCTTGTACCAGGCTGCCAGGCGAATGTTGTCAAACCCGGCCACCGCAACATCATCCGGCACCCGCCGGCCATTTTGGGCCAGGCATTCGATCACCCCGATAGCCATTAGGTCATTGGCGGCAAAAATCGCGTCAAACCGGCAACCCCGGTTCAACAGAATCTCCGCAGCTCTATACCCGCCCTCAAAGGTAAAATCTCCGTTGACCACCAGGTCGGTCCGGCAGAAAAGCCTGTTGGCCGCCAGCGCCTGGATATAGCCGTTAACGCGCTCCGTATTTGTAGGGGAAGCAGGCCTGCCGCTCACTATGGCAATCTGCCTTCTGCCTTGCCGGATCAAATGCTCCACTGCCAGAACGGCGCCGGCCTGATTGTCTACAATCACCGTGCTGAGCGGCGCGCCCGCAATACGCCGGTCCACGAGAACAATGGGAACAGCGGCGTCCGACAGCCAATGGCCGCTCTGTTCGAAGCCAATATTGCCGACCAGCAGAATCCCATCCACCTGCTTACTGCGTAAAAACTTGATATAGTTTATCTCTTTGTCCGGGTCGCCATCCGTATTGCACAGAATCAGGGCATAGCCATGGACCTGCGCCGCATCCTCCACGCCCCGCACCAGGGCAGGGAAAAAAGGATTGCCAATATCCGGAATGATCAGCCCTATGCTGCGGGACTCCTGCACCTTTAAGGCCCGGGCCACGGCGTTGGGCTGATAATTTAATTCCTGCACCGTCAGCTGAACTTTGTCAATCAGTTCCTCCGACACGCCGCCTTGACCGTTTAAGATCCTCGATACCGTGGCAATGGATACCCCCGCTGTCCGGGCAACATCTTTAATTGTAAGGCGTTTCAGATCTTTCCGCTGCAATACCCGACCAACTTTCCTCGTTAATATTTCATTTGTAAACGTTTTCGAAAACGTTTACAAATGAAATATTCGTACTATTTTTCAAAATACCTGCCTGCTGAAACTAAAAATATTTTCGTCCTGCCAAAATCCCTGATTGACAGCCCCTGGCTGATCTGCCATTACCTAAGAAACAATAGTGATTATATAGGGGCTATAATAAAGGTTGTGATACTTGACAAACCATTCCATAATTGATATGTTAAGAATAAACCAAACGGTCGGTTTAGGAAGGACGGAATACTGGTGGGCAATACGAAAGAGCATATTTTAAATGTTTCCTTCCGGCTTTTTCTGCAAAAGAGCTTCAAGGAAGTGACCATGCAGGAGATTGTGGAGAAGACCGGAATGTCCAAAGGGGCCTTCTACCATTATTTTAACAGCAAAGAGCAGCTTTTTCTGGAAGTGGTCGACTATTTTACCTCTGAATTTGTCATGGATTATAGTAAGCTGAGCAAAGATTCATTGCATCAGTTTTACCATGACCATATAAAATATGATGCCAATATCGCATTTTTGCAAGACCGCATGGATGGGGAAAGCGGTTTTAATTTCTATGCCCTGGTGTTTGAGGCGATGAAGTGTTTTCCCGATTTTCGCGATAAACAGACTGAGTACTTAGACGCTGAACTCAAAGCCTGGCAGGAAATCGTCCATATTGCCAGAGCTAAAGGAGAAATCGACTCCCACATGACCGATGAACAGATTGCGCGCCTGTTTATATCGATCAACGATGGCGTGGGCATGCGCCGTGTGATGACAGGGAATATCAAAGATGTGCCGGAGGAAGTATTAGCTGCATGGGATGGCTTATATCAGGAGCTAAAAGCGTTAATTTTTTTGATCATAGCAAACCGAACGTCCGGTTTGGAAATTAGATAAGCTAGTAAATAACCATAATGTTTCAAAACGGAAGGTGATTTAGTATGAAAAAGCTGTTATTATCTTTAAGCATTATCGGCATTGTGACATTAACGGTCTGGGTGCTGCTTCACAATAAAGCCGAGGTGGAAAAGCAGGCAAAGGTAGTTCATAACGCGACAGTACCAGTCGTCATTACGGCAGTGCAATCACAAACGATGCAGGAAAATCTGACCAAGGTCGGTTTGATCGTGGCTAATAATGAAGTCCAGCTGGTCTCGGAAGCTTCGGGCAAGATTATTGCGGTACACGCCGGGGTCGGTTCGTATTTGCAGGCGGGGGCGCCCGTCGTCAGACTGGACGACGAGCTGGCCAGCGCCAATTTTTTATCCGCCAGAACCAACTATGACAAAGCCCGCAAAGATTGGGAGCGGGCCCAGGAACTATACAAACAGGGAGCCATCTCACGCTCGGAGCAGGAATCGGCCCGGAACAATTTCCTCGCGGCGGAGGCAGCCCAGGTTTCGGCCAAACGGCAATATGAGAACGCCACCATCACCACGCCCATTGCCGGTATCGTCACTGCCCGGCCGGCGAACCTCGGCGCCATGGTCAGCCCGGGAACGATGGTGGCCACGATTATCGATATCTCAAACTTCAAAATAGTGGTGAACGTCGGGGCCCGCGAGGTGTTCAGGCTGAAAGTCGGCGACCCGGTCAGCGTGGCGGCGGATGTGTATCCAGGCATTGAGTTTGCGGGACGGATTGAAAGCATCAGCGACCGCAGCGACGAAGCCCGTACCTTTCCGGTGGAAGTGGTGATCGCCAATCAGCCGGAACACCCGTTAAAATCAGGCATTTACGGCAAGGTCTCTTTTCAGCTAAGCACGGAGCGCCCGGTCCTGGCCATCCCGCGGGAGGCCGTGATCGGCAGTGTGAAAAATCCTCAGGTCTATGTGGTGGAAGATAATGTTGCCAACCTCCGCGATATCGTGATTGGCTCCGAGATCGACACCAAAGTTGAAGTGATCCGGGGTTTGAAGGACCAAGAGCGTGTTGTGCTGAGCGGTCAGGATAACTTACAGGATCATGCTGCGGTAGAAATCATGCAGGCCAAATAATATTTTTACATAGGGTGTGAAGGTGTGATGGAAAAATGACTGTTACCGAAGTTGCCATTAAGCGGCCCATTCTGATTATCGTCGCTTTCCTCGCCATAGCGCTGTCGGGAATCTTTTGCTACAGCAATTTAAAATATGAATTATTTCCCAGCATGACTATACCGGTTGTTACGGTTGCCACTGTTTATCCCGGCGCTGCCGCCGGCGAAGTGGAATCGGCCGTGACCAAAAAGATTGAGGAAGCGGTCTCGGGCATCAATAAGGTGAAAACGGTCCAAGCCAGCTCCGAAGAAGGACTTTCCGTGGTCACGGTTGAGTTTCTGCAGGACGCCGATATCGAAATCGCGCTGCAAAACACCCAGCGGAAAGTGAACCAGATCCTGGCGGATCTCCCTGCCGGAGTCAAAACTCCCTCCTTGTCCACATTCTCTATCAATGACCTCCCGGTGATGCGGATCAGCGTTAGCAGCGACATGGAGCCCAAGGCTTTTTATCGGTTCCTGAATGATTTTATTAACCCCCAGTTAGTAAAGCAGCCGGGGGTCGGCCAGGTCAGCCTGGTCGGCGGCGAACAGCGGGAGATCCGGGTCAACGTCGACAGCCAGAAGCTGCAAATATACGGATTATCCAACTTACAGGTGGCCCAGGCCATCAAAGACGCCAACCTGGACTACCCCACCGGCAAGATTAAGGACCATGACGGCCAATATGTGCTGCGCCTGGCCGGCAAGCTCAATTCACTGGATCAGTTGAAAAACCTGGCCATCGGTCAATCGAAGTCCGGCGGGGAAATCCTGCTGTCAGACCTGGCCGAGGTCCGGGACGGCAGCAAGGATCAGACCACCATCAGCCGCTCTAACGGGAAAACCACGGTCGGCCTGCTGGTCCAGAAGCAATCCGACGCCAACCAGGTGGAGGTATGCCGGGCGGTCCGGGAAGCCCTGCTGACCTTGGAAGAACAGAACCAGACGATTCACCTGAAATTCGATATTATCTCCGACAGTTCCCTGTTTATCATGGATTCTGCCGATGCCGTGATCGCCGATTTGGGTCTGGCTGTTTTACTGGTGGCGCTGGTGATGCTGGTCTTTCTCCACAGTCTGCGGAGTTCGCTGATCGTCATGGTCGCCATTCCCACCTCGCTGGTGGCGACCTTCATCGGCATGTGGGCTTTCGACTTTACCCTGAACATGATGACGCTGCTGGCAATGTCCCTGGTGATTGGCATTCTGGTGGATGATTCCATCGTGGTGCTGGAGAATATTCATCATCACCTGGAACAGGGGGAAGACCAGAAAGACGCCGCTTTAAACGGCCGGAACGAGATCGGGTTTACGGCCCTGTCCATCACCCTGGTGGATGTGGTGGTCTTTCTGCCGCTGGCGATGGTCACCGGACTCATCGGGGGCATCACGCGCCAGTTTTCATTGGTCGTGGTCATCTCAACCCTCATGAGCCTGTTGGTATCATTCACAGTGACCCCAATGCTGGCTTCGCGTTTCTCCCGGGTGGAGCGTTTGTCCAAAGATTCGATGATGGGTCGGTTCGGGCTTTGGGTGGAAGCGAAATATGCGGCCCTGGCGGCGGAATATCTAAAACTGCTGCGCTGGAGCCTGGGAAACCGGGGCAAAACGCTGCTCATCGCCGGGATGCTCTTTGCCGCGGCACTGTTTCTGCTCCCGTTTGGCTTTATCGGAGCCGAATTCATGCCCGCCATGGACCGGGGCGAGCTGCTCGTCCAAATTGAATTAACAAACCGGGCCAAGCTGGAACAAACCAGTCAAATAACCCGGCAGGCCGAACAGATTCTGGCGGAATTCCCCGAAGTCGCCAAGACATTTACCACAGTGGGCACGGCGAGCGGAATGTTTACCGCCTCGACCGCAAGCAACATGTCTGAAATTCAGGTGCTGCTGTTCCCGAAAAATGAGCGTTCCCGGTCCACTGCCCAAGTCTCCCGGGCCATGAAGCGTGAATTGGACCGGATTCCGGGAGTTAAGACCCATGTAAGTCCGATCAACATTACCGGAACGGCCGACAATGCCCCCATTCAGCTTGTGATCAGCGGTCCCAACTGGGAAAGCGCTTATCAGGCCGCAATCCGGATTCAAACCGTTATGGAGGGGATTCCGGGTGCCTATGACCTGCAGCTTTCGGCCAAGGAGGGACAACCCGAGATCCGGATCGAAGCCGACCGGGGAAAACTGGCCAAACTCGGCCTGAATATCAGTGAGGTCGGGGCCGTTTTGCAGACCGGTTTTACCGGCGACGATCAGTCCAAGTTCAAGGATAAAGATGGCAATGAATACGACATCCGGGTGATGTACGATCCGTTGGACCGGTCCAGAACAGCCGATGTCGGCGGATTAACCATATTCAACAACTCCGGGCAGCCGGTTCAGCTCAGCGAATTTGCCACGATTACCACTGCCGCCGGTCCTAATAAATTAGAACGCCGGGACCGCAATTATGCCATTACCATTTCGGCGCAGGCAGCCGGCCGGACCAGCGGCGATATTGGCAATGATATCGCCGCTGCCCTGAAAACGCTGGAATTGCCCCCCGGCATCACCTGCCAGTTCAGCGGTGACCTGGAGCAGCAAGATGATGCCTTCGGCAGCCTGGGTTTGGCGCTTCTGGCCGGCATCATCTCCGTCTATCTGATTATGACCGCACTCTATGATTCGTTCATCTATCCGTTTGCGATACTCTTCTCGGTTCCCCTGGCGTTCATCGGATCACTGCTGGCATTGGGCCTCACCGGCAATTCTCTGTCCATTTTCTCGATCATGGGCATGATCATGCAAGTCGGGCTAGTCAGTAAGAACGCGATTTTACTGGTGGATTTCGCCAACCGGGCCCGGGAAAGCGGCGCCGGCATGAGAGAGGCATTGCTTGAGGCCGGTCAGGAGCGGCTCCGCCCGATCCTGATGACCACCCTCACCATGATTCTCGGTATGATGCCGCTGGCGCTTTCCCATACCCCCGGTTCGGAATTCAAGCACGGTTTGGGCTGGGCCTTGATCGGGGGGCTGACCAGCTCCATGGTGATGACCCTGCTCGTCGTTCCGGTTGTGTACACCGCGATTGAACAGATCCGGACTTCTTTCTCTCGAACCTATCAAAATACCCGTTAAAATCTTTATCCGGAAATTACTGCTGCGTTACGCGCAGCTTTTTCCATTTTCGTATTTTGCTGCGAAAGGACTTGAACGGTGCGACCGTATTAATATGCACCCATTTCCATATCGGCCAGCCTGAAGCTGTAGAGGCTGCCCATTTTCTGCCGCCGGGCCGGAACAATTCGTCGTCGCTAAAGCCATGAAGCCATTCAATAAGGGAATCAACAGCCGCAACAAACAATTCCCGGAGCTGAGCCAGAGATTGGTCTTGATATTGGTCATAGAAGCTTTTATATAGCGGACCCAACTGATTCCACTTATAGCCCGGAGCAGGCATCATCACTTCTTTCCCCGCCAACTCGTCACGGTCCCATCTACGGATCAGGTCCATCCATCCAAGCTGATATGCAATGATCTCCCGCGGCGTCCGGTCTACCTCCCCGAACCGAATATCCTTATCAGCCTCCGCTACGCTTTCGAATTCTTTAATAAACATATCGGCAGCTTTTTCGATTTCAGCAACCAAAGCGGTCTTTCCGGCGTATTCCTGCATAGTTTATCATCCTTTCTCCGGGGTTCCTCCAACATTTTTTATCAGGGTAAAAGTGCATTTTCAGAAATAATACAATAAAGTATCCGGCCTGAGGCTTTCCATTATAATAGTATCTCTAATATAACCTGCTAAACATAAGCGTTTCCAAAATTAACATTTCGCTTCCAGTACGGTTTATCCTTCCATTGCCATGGCCGGGCCCCGGCCGGAGAAACCGGCCAGCCAATGGCAAAGCCGCTTGCCGCTATAACCGGTCTGTGGCATAAAACTACCCCTATAACGCAAAAAGCACGGTTTACCCCTAAAAGGGAACCGTGCTTTTTGCTTTATAGAGGGGAATGCCTATGAATCAGGCGTATGAATATTTATACGAAATGTATCCGGCTGATCCTTCACCACCGGCTCAGGCTCTACATATTGACCAGTTTTTTCCCGGCAATACCCGGCTGTGTCATTTTTTCCGGCGATAAAATCATATCCATTTCTTCTTTTGTCAATAATTTTTTCTTCAGGATAAGTTCTCGTACCGGCTGACCGGTTTTGTACGCCTCTTCCGCCAGCCGGGACGAGTTTTCATAGCCGATATGCGGCAAAAGCGCGGTGACAATGCCCACACTCCGTTCAAGCCATTGTGCGCATTGTTCCCTTTGGGCTTGTACGCCTTGTACGCACAACTGATTGAACGTATTGACGGCATTGGTTAAATACGTCAGTGAATTGAAGATATTAAAAGCCACAACCGGCTCCATGACATTCAGTTCAAATTGTCCGTTCTCCACTCCCAGCGTGACGGCCAGATCATTGCCAATAACCTGATAGCAAGTCTGGTTAAGCACTTCGGGAATCACCGGATTGACTTTGCCGGGCATAATCGACGAGCCGGGCTGGCGCGGCGGCAAGGCAAGCTCATTAAGGCCGCAACGCGGCCCCGAGGCCATGAGCCGAAAATCATTGGCCATTTTTATTAAGGCCAGTGCGGTCACCTTCAAAGCTCCCGACATGTCGGCAAAAGCATCGGTATTATTCGTAGCGTCAACCAGGTTTTCCGCTGTCGCAAACGGTTCACCGGTAAGCTCGGCCAACTGACGGGCTACTTCCCGGATATATGCGGGCTCGGCATTCAAGCCTGTACCGACTGCCGTGGCTCCCATGTTAACGGCGTATAGCCGCTGTAAAACATCTTCGATGCGCCCGGCGCCGCGACGGACCGCCGACGCATAGGCGGCGAATTCCTGTCCCAGCGTAATCGGCACCGCATCCTGCAGATGAGTCCGCCCCATTTTGAGAACATCCTTAAACTCCGCCGCCTTTTCGTCCAGAGCTTGCGCCAGCGTACGAAGAGCCTGCACGAGAAAGCGGCCTTTGCGGACAGCGCATACCTTAATCGCAGTGGGAAATGCATCATTGGTTGACTGCGCCATATTGGCATGATTATTGGGCGAAATGCGCGTGTAATTGCCCTTCTGATCGCCAAGCAATTCCAAAGCGCGATTAGAGAGAACTTCGTTCATATTCATATTGACGGAAGTTCCGGCGCCGCCCTGAATGGGATCGACGCAAAACTGGTCATGCAGCTTACCGCTGATAATCTCATCAGCCGCCGCGACAAGAACTGTCCCTACAGCCTTGTCCAAACGGCCGGTAGCCATATTTGCCTTTGCCGCCGCCTTCTTGACAATCGCCAGAGAATCTATGAAATCGGTATCCAGCCTTTGCCCCGTAATTTTGAAGTTTTGCATCGCCCGCAGGGTCTGCACCCCATAATACGCATGGTCAGGGACTTCGATCTCTCCTAAAAGGTCATGTTCGAACCGCATCTATATTCCTCCCTGCAATGTAGTAATTTTGATCCCGCTGTCTATGCCGCTTAGCATTCATTACCATATTCCAATTACTTTCATCCACGGCAGGCCGATTCCCATCCACAGAACCAGGTGTATCGCGGAAAGGATGAAACCGATGCGCCACCACTCGCCTTGGGTTATATAGCCTGATCCAAAGAAAATCGGCGATACGCCGCAGGCATAATGAGTCAGCGTCGAGCAGGTATTGGCAAGCACCCCCAGCAAAATAGCGGTCATGATCACCGGTGCCCCGGCCGCTATCGCAACTGTGGCAAAAGCACCAAACAGCGCCATTACATGCGCCGTATTACTGGCAAACCCGTAATGCATAAACGTATAGACGACAGAGAGAAGAACGACAACGCCAAACCAGGAGATTCCTCCCAGCTGCGCTCCGACTAATGTGGCAAACCAGGCAATGAGGCCAAACTTGGCAAGATAGGCTGCCATATTAACCAACACGCCCATCCAGACCAGAACATCCCAGGCTCCTTTTTCCCCCAGCACATCATCCCAGTCAAGAACTTTAGTTATCAGCATACATGCCAAACCGAGCAGCGCCACAAAGGCGGAATCAATGCCGGTCATGCTGCTGGTAGCCCAAAGGATCAGAGCCCCCGTAAAAATGACCAACAGGGTTTTTTCACTTTGGCGCATCAGGCCCATTTGCGCTAATTCTTTTTGCGCAATGTCCTGCGCTTGCGGGGTTTTCTTCAATTCCGGCGGGTAAATTTTATAAAGGACATAAGGAATAAGAATGGTAGCGGCAAGGCCCGGCACGATACAGGCCAGAAACCATTGGGTCCAGCTTATTGTCTGACCAAACAGCTCCTGCGTCAGCTTGATGACCACAACGTTGTTGGAGGCGCCGGTTAAAAATACCGCCGCTGAGATAATGACGCTGTTATAGGCGCTGAAGATTAAAAATTTCCCCACCCTCCCGGCTGTCGGACCCGGTTCGGATTCAAAAGCCGTGCATAAGCTGCGGACAACCGGATAGATGATCCCGCCGCCCCGCGCCGTATTCGACGGGGTAAAAGGGGCGACGATAAAATCGGTTGCCGCCATTGTATAGGCTAATTTCAACGAACTGTCGCCAAACCGGCGCATAAGGATAAACGCAATGCGCCGGCCTAATCCTGTCTTAATGAACCCCCGGGAAAACATAAACGCCGATACGATCAGCCAAATGACCGTATTGCTAAAGCCTTCCAGTGCCTGTCCCGGGGTCAGGACGCCGGTCAAAACCACTGCTGTCAACCCGATCACTGAGGCTGTCCCCATGGCCACCGGCTGCAGAATACAGGCGGCAATGGTAGCCGCAAAAATTGCCAACAGATTCCACGCCGCCGGCTTTACTCCTTCAGGACCAGGCATCAGCCAAAGAACAAGACCAATAAGAATACACAGAATGCCTCTTACTACTTTATTGCCCAACAGATCTCGCCTCCTTCATTTTCATTTAATCTACCATGAGACTTATAAAATCCGACAGAAAACTAGAATGGTATTCGAAATTGTTAAACAATGTAGAAAAAGATCGTTTTTTCTGGTATTCTGTATAATGTATGCATGGGTGGAATTGGGTTTACCGCGCGGTTAGCGCTTGATTCTTGTTGAGGAAGTGTAGGCATCATGGGTAAAAACAAGCTTGCTTTATTGTTAATGCTTCTCCTCGTGCCTCTGGCCGGGGAGCTTAAGTTTTGCCCTTTTGATGGTCAGTTCAGTTCTTTCCGCGTTAGTTTCGGATCACCGACGTTCTTGTTTTTCTTATTATGGCTAAGGAATATTTCCTACATCTATTTGGGCCTGCTGACGGGCGCGGCCGTCCTCCTGTTTCGTATCGCCCTGGACTTGGCCAGCAGCGATACCGCTTTAGCCGTCACCTTTTCGCTCCGGTTTCCGGCTTTTTTCTATTACGTGGCATATGCCGCCATTTTCCAGTTGGTAAGAAATAAACAATTATATAATCAGCCTCTGCATATTGGAATCATCGCTATCTTTGCCGAACTTATCGCCAGTTTTGTCGAGCTCATGCTGACTTTACAATACTCAAATGCGGCTGTTTTATTTACCGTTCCCATTGTCGGTAAAATCGTCATTATTGCCGTCATACGCAACTTTTTTATCCTAAGTTTCTTTTTTATCACAAATCTGCGCCATGCCGAAATCATCATAGAGCAGCAGCGGGAAAAAAATCAGCACCTGCTGCTGCTGATTTCCGGTCTGTATGAAGAAGTCGTTCATCTTGCCAAATCGCTGCAAAATGCGGAAACCGTCACCCGGAACTGCTATCATGTATACGAAAGCCTTCTCAGCAGCCAGTCAGCATTTGACAAGAGCCGGTTAGCACAAAACATACTGGAGATTGCCGGTCAAGTCCACGACATCAAAAAGGACAATCAGCGAATCTTCGCCGGACTCACCCAGCTAATATCGGATGGAAAACTGCGCGACTACATGCCCGCTCAGGACTTGGCGGATATGATCGTGCAGTCACACCAAAAGTATGCCCGCTCCCTGAACAAGGAAATTGCCTTTACGATTAAGATGGAAAGCGGACTGCCGCAGCTTCATGTATATACCGTTTTGTCACTCGTCAATAATCTGGTATCCAATGCTGTGGAATCGATTAAAAATACCGGGGACATCAAGATATCCTTTTCCCGGTCCGGTGAGTCCCTCTCTCTGCGTGTGGCCGATAACGGCCCGGGTATTCCGCCAAAAAAAAGAAACCTGATTTTCAAACCAGGTTATACGACTAAATTCGATCTGTCCGGCAAGCCCTCAACCGGCATGGGCCTGCCTTATATCAAGGAATTGGCCGCTCATTTGCACGGCAGCATTGACCTGGAAACCAATCCGCATGAAACCGTGTTTATCATACAGCTCCCGCTGCAAAACTTGACAAAGGAAGGGTAATTTGCATGCGTTACTTTATCGCGGATGATGATGAAGCCATTCGCTCCATGCTGGAAGAAATCATCGAAGACAATGATCTGGGTGAAGTCGCCGGAGTGGCAGATAACGGCTTCACCGTTACTGCCCGGCTGCTGAACATGAAAGCGGTTGACATCTTGATTATTGATTTATTAATGCCTATACGGGACGGCATTCAGACCGTGCGTGAAGTCGTCCCGGCCTTTAAAGGCGGAATCATTATGATCTCCCAGGTCGAAGATAAAGCAATGATCGGCAGCGCTTATTCGCTGGGCGTTCATTACTACATCACTAAACCGATCAATCGCCTGGAAGTCATCGGCATTATTCAGAAGGTGAGGGAGCATCTCCGGCTGCAGGAAGTCATCCATAACATTGAAAAAAACCTGAATGTGTTAAATATTGACAAACCCGTCTTCCATCCCCCCTCTGTCGAAAGAAATATGTCCATTATGACTTCAGGCCAATACTTATTGACTGAATTGGGGATGATCAGCGAAAGCGGCAGCAGTGACTTGCTCGCCATTTTACACTATTTATCCACCTGTGAAGAACAGCCAGCCGGACAGGAGATTCCACCCTTAAAGGATATCTTTGCCCATGTGGCCGTAAAAAGGCTCGGCCTCCCTTCTCCCGAGCCCAATGCTGTAAAAAGGGAAACCAAAGCGGTGGAACAGCGAATACGCCGTGCCATATTCCAGGGCTTGCATCATCTGGCCGCATTGGGCGTTACAGACTACACGAATCCCACATTTGAGAAATATGCTCCCGCCTTTTTTGACTTCACCGAAATTAGAAAAATCATGCTCAACATGCAAAATAATACCAGAGGCAAAACAATACCAGATCGTCTATGTCCCCAAATTCATATCAATATCAAGAAATTCGTAAAGGTATTTTTTCTGGCATCAAAAAAGGCGCTTCAAATCCCCTAATAGTTCCAATTCATCTTTTAAAGCAAGCTTTACATCAGGTGAAAATCTCTATAGTCCCCAATATTGCTTCAGAGGCCCCGCCAAGTTGGCGAGGCCTCTTCATGCTGTCTCTAAACATTCAGCTGTTTATTGTTGGGAACCATTGGACTTTTCTGGGGGAATAGCATCTTCAACAGTGTGTGGGGTACATCAAGCCGCAGGATAATCGTTTCGCCGCTGGCGCCGACGCCAATGACAACCGGCTGCCCCAGCATCATTTCAAACATTCCGCTGTCGGAACCGCTCATGGCATCGACCATTCGTCCCGGCGACACGGCCAGCATGCCAAGGTTGGTCCTGACCATCCGGCGGCGGGCTGCGGTGAGCTGCGGATCTTCCTCCAGGGAACTGATACCGGTCTTCAGAGTCATGGCGGCAAGCCGGACCTGGACTCCGGCATTGCCTATACCCAGCACAAAGGTATGTTGGTCATAAGGCAGGAGATAAAGGGACACTGTCTCCGAACCGTTGACTTGTCTAAGAAAGTCCAGCCCTGCCGGCTCACCTTTACTTTTGTCCTTGACGCTGAATTTCAGGTCAATGCGCTTGGCCGTCATGCTGCCAAAATTGACATCGCTGATCTTTTCAGCGACCTTCAAATTGGCGGATTTATCTCCCCGGTTAGCCGCCGCTACGGCCTTAACGGCCCCTGTCAGTTCACTCGTCAACTTTGTCGCATCGCTGGTTTCAATAATGTAAACGCCCCGCAAAAATCCAGTAGCCGGATCGGCTGCGTCCACATACCAGGCGTAACGTCCGCTTCCCATTAGCGGGCTCAGTTTTTGACTTTGGCTGATTAGTTCACTCAAAGTATCCGGCGGCGTCTTCTTTTTCGACTTGTTTTTCGACGGCGTAAGCGGCGGATAATCTTCGCCGGTAAGCTTGCGGTACATTTCCGCTTCCTGAGGGTCGTCGGCAAAGAACCCGGCGACCGCCCATTTACCGGCGGGCAGGCCGGCAAATCCCGGTGTTAGGGTTGCGTTATACCGGTTGAGTGCTTCAGCGGCAAAACCGCCGGACTTTACCGACATCAACAGGCTGACACTGACATCGGACTGGCCGTTTTTATATCCCACCAGCACTGTATCCGTCTCGTTAAGCCACAATTTGACCAGAGGGTCGATTTCCTGCGGGGCTGCCGGCTGCTTAGTCCCGGCACGGCCCGGACGCGGGCTCACATTGAGCATCCCTCCGGACAATTCCGCCTGCCGGTTCTCCATCTCTTTGGCTACCAAGGGCCATACTTTTTGAAATTGTATAACCATGGTGGCGTCATTGCCGGCTATTGCTCCTTTGATCTCCGGCGTCATCTTCGCCAAACCGGATTCGAGTCTTTGCCGGTATTGTTGCAGGCTGGCCGGGTCCATCGCCAGAACGGCGTAAGAGCCGGAATTTTGGACATAAATCGGTTGAGCGCTCTCCCGGCGGAGCACCGCGTTCCCGCTGGCATCGGTGGTCACAGTGCGGTTAAACAGCGTCCGGTCCTTAATCCGCGCCAGGATAACGAACTTGGGATCAGGCGTCTGCTGGTCCGGCATATCAAGCATAATGAACGCCATTTCTCCCGTCATGTCAAGGCCGCTTTGCCGCAGAGCCTCCAATTCGGCATTCTGCCGTATCGGGGCCGAAGCAGGGAGCTTCAATGCCTGGGCTACTTTATCCCCTGCCACCAGGACATTCTCAAGATTCGGCGCGTACATCACGACAAAATAGTCTGACGGTACCTGGACAAAAACATTAGCCGACGCCACCGGCGCCGCCATGAGCAGAAAGCAGCAAAACAGCAGAGAAACAAGGCTCAGCTTACGTATCAACAACATCATCACTCACAATCATTTTTTCCTGAATTGAATTATTTGCCACAAATTAATAAAAATCCTGCTAATCCGATCAATATATTCCCGCAGCGAGAGCAATATTAACATGATATATAGCAAAGATAGTTAAAACATATTCTTATGTAAAAATGCCTCTTCAGGGCCGAGGCACAACCTGCCAACTGCCTGGGAGGCATCTTATCTGCTAATTTTTAACCCTTTATTCACATCAGGGAATAATCAGGCTTGCTCCCTGTGTTGTCCTGGCTTCAGCCGCCCGGTGCATGGCAACGATATCCTCTAGTTTATATTTGGCGCCAATGCTTGCCTGGACATGGCCGGCCGCAATAGCGGCAAACAGTTCTGCGGCGTTTTCTCTGAATACCGCTGGGTCGGCGTTATGAGGAAATACCGAGGGCCGGGTGAGAAACAGGCAGCCTTTTTTATTGAGCAGTTCCGGTTCAATGGCCGGGGCCGGACCCGATGCCGCACCAAAGACCACTACCGTACCAAACGGCGCCGCGCAATCCAGCGACTTCAAAAAGGTATCTTTGCCTACTGAGTCATAAACCACCTGAGCCTTCTTACCGCCGGTGGCTGCCAGCACGTCCGCCGGCCAGGACTCTTTGGAGTAATCAAGGGCTGCGTCAGCCCCGGCAGCTTTGACAACGGCGCATTTTTCCGCTGAACCTGCAGTGCCGACGACGAATGCTCCCAGGGCCTTGGCCCAGCGGCAAAGAATCTGACCCACGCCGCCGGCGGCAGCGTGAACAAGCACAATTTCTCCCGCTTTGACAACATGGGTTTTGCGCAAAAGATACTGAGCCGTCATGCCTTTGAAGAGCATAGCCGCCACCTGCTCATCAGAAACATTGTCCGGAATATGCACCAGCTTTTCCGCCGGTACATTGCGATAATCGGCATAAGCGCCCAGACCGGCGTTCATATAGGCCACCCGATCCCCCGGTTTAAACTGAGTCACATCCGCCCCGACAGCCTCCACCACGCCGGCGGCTTCATGGCCAAGGCCTGTGGGCAGAGGCAGCGGATAATTCCCTTTGCGCTGATAAATATCAATAAAGTTAAAACCTATTGCTGATTGACGAAGCTGTACCTCGCCGACAGCCGGCGCCGGCAGATCCACCTGCTGCAGCGACATTTTTTCGGGCTCGCCGAAATCCGTAATCATTACTTTCCGCGCTGTTTTCATTCTATTCCTCCTCTGATTTCACTCAAAACGTTTGTTTTATTCTCTACACGATACAGTATTATTATATCAATAATGTTATATCGTAGGGAAGTGTAAACTAGAGGCCTGCCTCCCGATTCTGACTGGCGCGGATGATTCGCTTTTATTTTCCGAACAGCTTCTTATTCCATTCCAGGCCCGCCGGACTAACCGCCAGACCTCCCTGAGCGGTCTCCTTCAGGGCACAGGGCATGGCAGCTCCGATCGAGGCCATGCTATCGATCACCTGATCCACCGGGATGACGCTTTCTATGCCCGCCAGCGCCATTTCAGCCGCTGCCATCGCCTGCACGGCAGCGCCGACATTCCGTTTAACGCAGGGGACCTCCACCAGGCCGGCTACAGGATCACATACCAAGCCCAGCAAATTTTTCAGGGCGATGGCCGCTGCATGACCTATGGCGGAGGAATCGCCGCCGCATAAAGTGACAGCCGCTCCCGCCGCCATCGCTGCCGCTGAGCCGCACTCCGCCTGGCAGCCGCCCTCGGCCCCGGCCAGGGAGGCCCGCGAGGCGATTACCATGCCGATATTGCCCGCTACCGCCAAGCCTTTTGCCATCTCCTGCCTTGATAAATTCCTGACCTCAGCCAGTGTGAACAGCACTGCCGGCAAAACCCCGCTGGACCCGGCCGTAGGCGCTGCCACAATCCGTCCCATGGCCGCGTTGGCTTCGGCAACCGCCAGAGCTTTTATGATCAGCTGGGACATCACTGTACCGCCGACAGTGCGGGCATCTGACAAGGCTTCCTGCAATTTTTGCGCGTCACCGCCGACCAGTCCGCCCTTCGATTTCACGCCGGTAAGGCCAAAAGCTATGGATTCTTCCATTACCGTCAGCATAGCCAGCAAGCGGGTCATAAAAGCCTCTTCCGTCACCGACAGTGACCGGCATTGCTCCTGGATGCAAAAATCGGCGAAGGACAGTCGCTGGTTATCCGCTGCCTGAAGCCAAAGTTCAAGTGAAAGCTTTTCTTTCAAAACTGACTCCTCCTGTTCTTTATCAAACGGCCCGGATACTGCGGATAGCGGTTACCGGCGGCAGGGCGGCAATCGCTTTCAGTTCACCGTCGCTCACCGCCTCATCCGTCTCCACGACCATCAGGGCTGACCCGCCCCGCAATTTACGAAAAACTCGCATCTGAGCAATGTTAACTCCCCGGTTGGACAAAATGGCCGTCACCAGGGCGATCGCCCCCGGCCTGTCCTGGTGTACGACCAGCAGCGCAGGAAATTCACCGGTCAATTCCAGGGGAAATCCGTCCACATTGGTGATCACCACCCGACCGCCGCCCACCGACGCTCCCGTTACCTGACAGGTCTCGCCGTTTTTTCCTGTGAGATCCATCAGGACGGAATTGGGATGAGCCAGCTCGCCAAGCTGTACCGGGTAGAAATGATATTTGATTCCCTGTTGGGAAGCATGAGCAAAGGAATCAGGGATTCGTTGATCATCCGGCGGCCAGCCCTGAAGTCCGGCGATCAGCGCCAGATCGGTGCCATGCCCCCGGTATGTCTCGGCAAAAGAACCGTGCAGGCCGATTTTCGCCTCCTGCAGGTCCTGCCCGAGAATCGCCAGTGCCATATTGCCCAGCCGAACCGCGCCGGCGGTGTGGGAGCTGGAAGGACCGATCATCACCGGTCCGATTACGTCAAAGAAGTTCATAGGCAACCTCTCCTCCCTTGAGATATGATAGATGTATTTACCAAAAATTATACTGTAATAGCAAAGACTCCCGCAAGGGAGTCTTTGCGGGCTGTTCCGGACAGGTCGTTCAGAGCAGCCGTTTTTTATTTACCGGCTCCTGCGGGCGCGGTTGATGTTTGGGCAAATTTATCGGTGAGCAGAGCGATAGCTCCATCGCCGGTAACATTGCAGGCAGTACCGAAACTGTCCTGAGTCAGATACAAAGCAATCATCAGGCCCAGCTGCGCTTCGGTAAAGCCCAGCATGGACTGCAGGAGCCCCAGAGCCGCCATGACAGCGCCGCCGGGAACTCCGGGAGCCGCCACCATGGTTACTCCCAGCATTAAAATAAAGGGGAAGAAGGAAGACAAGGAAACAGGAATACCGCTCATCATCATGACAGCCATAGCACATATGGTCAGGGTAATGGTGCTGCCTGACAAGTGAATGGTAGCGCAGAGAGGAATGGCGAAATCGGCCACACCATGGGATATGCCGTTATTTTTCGCACAGCGCAGGGTTACCGGGATAGTGGCTGCCGAAGATTGAGTGCCAATTGCGGTAAGATAGGCCGGTATCATATTTCTGAGTGCAGCAATGGGATTTTTCCCGGCTGCCGTACCGGCCACCCCATACTGAAATACAAGAATAACTAGATGGGTGAGAATGATCATCACGAACACCATGCCAAAGATCTGCATGATCCGCGCTACTTCACCGGCATAGGTCATATTGGCGAAAATACCGGCAATATGGAACGGCAATAAAGGAATAATCACGCTTTGAATCACTTTTTCCACAATGGTTTGTAAGTCCTTGGTGACATCGTACAGGGATTTATTTTTGATAACTGCCATACCCAAACCGAACAGGAACGCTGTGATCAATGCCGTCATTACCCCCATAATGGGCGGCATGTCCACCGTAAAAAACGCTTTAACCAGCGCATCTTCCGGATTGGATGCCTGGCCGCCGACAGCGCCGATAATCCGGGACAGGAAGGTGTTGCCCACCAGATAGGCAAAGGTGCCGGAAATAATGGTGGAAGCATAGGCCAGAAAAGTTGTCAGGCCTAACAGCTTGCCGGCGCCGGTTCCCAGCTCGGCAATACCTGGGGCCACGAAACCGATAATAATGAGGGGAATGACATAAGACAGAAAGCCGCCGAAGATTCCGTTAAAAGTGGCAAAGAGCCGGACAAAAAAATCCGTATGGAAAACTTCTTGGGAAAGATAGCCCAGTAGAATACCACAAACAAGACCAATGATCAATCTGGGTAGCAGTCCTATTTTTTTCATTTGAGTCCCTCCTATGCGTCATTTTAGTTTACCTAATTCCAAGTCGAAAACCACCGTTCTTTGGAGCGCTCCTGATTACTTAATATCTTGTTTTTTTGACACATCTCTCCTTTGTTTAATATAATACTATATTCCTGTATTTCCGCTTACTGATCAGCCAATTGCCGGTATCTGGCCAGCCGCTCTTTCGCGTCCTGCTCAGTTTTGGCAAACAGACGGTCAGCCATCTCAGGAAACTGTTTTCGCAAAGAGGAATACCGGACTTCGCCCATGAGGAATTCAGTAAAGTCGGCGGTGGGTTCTTTGGAATCCAGTGTGAACGGATTCTTACCGGCCTCCTTCAGCTGCGGGTTATACCGGTATAGCGCCCAATAGCCGCTGTCAACAGCCCGTTTGGCTTCCAACTGACTGGAGGCCATGCCTGCTTTCAGGCCGTGATTGATGCAGGGAGCGTAGGCTATAATCAGGGACGGGCCGGGATACGCTTCGGCGTCGGCAATGGCCTTGAGGGTTTGATTCTTGTCGGCGCCCATGGCGATCTGGGCCACATAAACATAGCCGTAGCTCATAGCGATCATACCCAGGTCTTTTTTCTTGGTCCGTTTGCCGCCGGCGGCAAATTTGGCGATGGCCGCTGTCGGCGTAGCCTTGGAAGACTGGCCGCCGGTATTGGAGTATACCTCGGTGTCAAAAACCAGCACGTTGACGTTTTCCCCCGAAGCCAGGACATGGTCCAGGCCGCCGAAACCGATATCATACGCCCAGCCGTCGCCGCCGAATATCCACTGAGACCGTTTGACCAGGAAATCCCGGTTCTGATAGATTTCATTGAGCAGCGGATCGCTGCCCTTTGTCTTTTCAAGAAGGGCGATCAGTCGGTCAGCCCGCTCCCGTGTTCCTTCACCGTTATCCTTATTGACCAGCCATTCTTCGCAGGCTTGCCGGAATTCCCCATTCGGATTCAGCCAGGCTGCCTGCTCAATATCCATGACCAGCTTATTTCTGATCTGTTTTACGCCCAACAGCATCCCCAGGCCGAATTCGGCATTATCTTCAAACAAGGAATTCCCCCAGGCCGGACCGTGGCCCCGGTGATTTGTCGTATAGGGGACGGAGGGAGTGCTGCCGGCCCAAACGGAAGAACAGCCGGTAGCGTTGGCTACCATCATCCTGTCGCCAAATAATTGGGTCACCAGTTTAGCGTAAGGGGTTTCGCCGCACCCGGCGCATGCGCCGGAAAACTCCAGAAGCGGCTGCTCAAACTGGCTGCCTTTCACGGTTGTCTTAGATAGAGGATTGGCTTTCGGCGGCAGAGAGATGGCATACTCCCAGATCTCGGCCTGCTGCATCTGGGTATCAAGGGGTTTCATGACCAGTGCTTTTTCCTTTGCCGGGCAAATCTGGGCGCAGTTGCCGCAGCCGGTACAATCAAGCGGCGATATGGCCAGGCTGAAGGACAGGTCGGGAATCCCGACAGCCTGCTTGGCCGCAAATCCTGCCGGCGCTTTTGCCGCTTCCTCCCGGCCGGTAAGCACCGGCCGAATGGCGGCGTGGGGGCAGACATAGGCGCATTGGTTGCACTGAATACAGGCATCCGGCTGCCATTCCGGCACGTTAATGGCAATCCCCCGTTTTTCATAAGCGGCCGTCCCCAGGGGAAAGGTCCCGTCTTCCACGCAAAGCAAGGCGCTTACCGGCAGTGAGTCCCCTTCCTGCCGGTTCACCGGCTCGAGAACGTTCTCGATAAATGCCGGCGCTTTCTTGACGTTGAGATTGCCAGGGATGTCCTGGGCATTTCCCCAGGCGGCCGGGACATTGATTTTCACCAGGGAGTTTACGCCGGTGTCAATGGCGGCGTTATTCATCGCCACCACTTTTTCCCCTTTATTGCCGTAGGATTTGGCAACCGCCTCTTTAAGATAACCGGTGGCCGCCTCTACCGGAATAATATCGGCAATTTTAAAGAAAGCCGCCTGCATAATCATGTTGATCCTGCCGCCAAGACCCAGCTTTTGAGCAATTCCGACCGCATCAATCGTATAGAATTCAATTTTGTTCTCGAAAATATAACGCTTCATAGCGGCAGGCAGGTGTTGATCCAGTTCCCTGTCATTCCAGGCGCAGTTCAGCAAAAATCTGCCGCCTGGCTTTAATCCTGCCAATACATCGTATTTGGTAACATAAGACTGGTTGTGGCAGGCAATGAAGTCAGCCTTGTCGATCAGATACGGCGCTTTGATCGGCTGCCTGCCGAACCGTAGATGGGAAACGGTAACGCCGCCGGACTTTTTGGAGTCATAGGCGAAATAAGCCTGCGCATACATGTCGGTATGATCACCGATAATCTTGATGGCGCTTTTATTGGCGCCCACCGTGCCGTCCGAGCCCAGACCCCAGAACTTGCAGGCTTTGGTCCCTGCCGGCGTCGTGTCAATATCCTGCCCGAAAGGCAGCGACGTATGGGTTACATCGTCGACAATGCCGACCGTGAAATGATCTTTCGGCTGCTCGGCTTTAAGATTTTCAAAAACAGCCTGGATATGCCGGGGCATGACATCCTTGCCGCCAACGCCGCAGCGGCCGCCGACAATGACCGGATGCCATTCGCCGCTGTAAAAGGCGGATTGTACATCCATATATAAGGGCTCGGCCTGGGCTCCCATCTCTTTGGTCCTGTCCAGAACGGCGATTTTCCTGACTGTCCTGGGAATATGCCGGAAGAAATGTTTCAGGGAAAAAGGCCGGTACAAATGAACCGTCAGCAAACCAACCTTTTCGCCGTTGGCATTCAGATGGTCCACTACTTCCTCAATGGCTTCGCACATGGACCCCATGGCAATAATTATTCTGTCGGCGTCAGACGCGCCGTAATAGTTGAACAGATGATATTCCCGTCCGGTCAGTTTGGATATTTGCCCCATGTAGTCTTCGACGATATCAGGCAAGGCCTGATAATACCGATTGGTTACCTCCCGCTGCTGGAAGTGAATGTCGGAATTTTGAACCGTTCCCCGCAGAACCGGGTGATCCGGGTTTAAGCCCCGCCGGCGAAATGCGTCTACAGCCTGCCGGTCTACCAGTTTCGCCAGATCTTCATAGTCGAGAATTTCAATCTTCTGGAGCTCGTGAGAAGTCCGGAAGCCGTCAAAAAAGTTGAGAAAAGGCACTCTCCCCTTAATGGCCGACAAATGCGCCACCGCCGCCAAATCCATAACCTGCTGCACGCTGCTTTCCGCCAGCAGGGCAAAGCCGGTCTGCCTGGTGGCCATAACGTCCGAATGATCGCCGAAAATGCTGATGGCATTGGCGCCGACAACCCTGGCGCTGACATGAAACACACCGGGCAGCAGTTCGCCGGCAATCTTATACATATTCGGAATCATCAGCAGCAATCCCTGAGATGCCGTGTAGGTAGTGGTCAGGGCGCCAGCCTGAAGGGAACCGTGGACCGCTCCGGCCGCGCCGCCTTCCGACTGCATCTCCACCACTTCCACCGTCTGCCCGAAAATATTTTTTCTGCCTTGGGCAGCCCACTCATCCACACTTTCGGCCATGTTGGACGACGGCGTGATGGGAAAAATCGCCGCCACATCGGTAAAAGCATAAGAAACATACGCTGCCGCCGTATTGCCGTCCATCGTCTTCATTGTTTTCTTTGTATGATTCATCGCAATCCTCTCCCGTCGCGCAAAGGCTCTTTTCTTTATGCAATCCTCACGCAGTATTGGTGTTGTTCCAGAAGCTGCTTAATGGCGTCGATCTGCTCCTGATCGGCGGTCTCCAGATCCAATTCCACCGTCGCATAGCCTAACGGCACGTTGCGGTTTTCCCGGTGGTGGGTGACATTCAGCACGTTGGCGCCTGTTTCGGCCGTCAATTGGAGCAATCGCCACAGCGAACCGGGTTTATCGGGAATGACTATAGTAAAGGCAACCTTGCGTCCCGATTTCGCCATGCCTTGATTAATAATACGGGACATCATATTCACGTCAATGTTGCCGCCGCTGATGACCGCCGCCATCTTGCGATTTTGGCAGCCCGGCAGCCTGTTTAACACGGCTGCGGCGGCAACGGCGCCCGCGCCCTCGGCAATGGTTTTGACCCGCTCCAGGAGGAGCAAAATAGCGCCGGCGATTTCTTCCTCATCGACAGTCACAATGTCATCCACATAACGCTGGATCATAGCAAAGGTTAGCTCCCCGGGAGTTTTCACGGCAATACCGTCGGCAATCGTAGGACTGCCGTTGCAGGTAACAATTTTTCTTTGCGCAATGGCCTCGGCCATGGAAGGCATGTTTTTGGTCTGAACGCCGATGACTTTTACGCTGGGTTTTAGCGTTTTGATGGCCAACGCGACGCCGGCAATCAGCCCGCCGCCGCCAATCGGTACGACAACCGCCTCCACATCCGGCAGATCTTCCAAAATTTCCAGGCCGATGGTTCCCTGCCCGGCAATGACCAGAGGATCGTTGAAGGGATGAATAAAGGTCAGCTGCTTTTCGGCCTGGATGCGCTGCGCCTCCGCAAACGCTTCATCATAAACGGTTCCGTGGAGAACAACATTGGCGCCGTAGCCGCGGGTGGCCTTAACCTTCGTCAAGGGAGCGTTCTTGGGCATAACAATGGTGGACGGAATCCCGAACAGGGTGCCTGCCAGAGCCGTCCCCTGAGCATGATTACCGGCGGACGAGGCAATGATGCCATGTTGTTTTTCTTCGGCGCTTAAATGGGCGACCTTGTTGTAAGCGCCTCTCAGCTTGAAAGAACCGGTACGCTGCTGGTTTTCCAGCTTTAAATAAATACGATTGCCGGTTAAGTCGCTCAGGGTATTGGTGTAAGCCAGTTCGGTCTGCACCGTGATTCCGGCCAGAGTTTCTCTGGCCTTTTTGATGTCTTCCAATGAGATATCCATGATAGAACCTCCTCTATCTTCAGGGCAGTGATCCGATTCTTCCCAGCATCAACTGCTCTTATTTATGGTGGCTGCCGGCGATTACCTCGATTTCAACCAAAACTCCCTTAGGCAGGCTAGCTACACTTACGCACGAACGAGCGGGCAATTTTCCGGTAAAATAGGATCCGTAGATTTCATTGACAGCGGCAAAATGATCCATACTGGTAAGAAAAACCGTGGTTTTTAAAACATCGTCAAAATTCATGTCTGCGGCGAGCAGGATTTGCCTGAGGTTTTCCATCACCTGTCTGGCCTGAGCCGCAATTCCTCCGGCTACTACCTCGCCGGTTTTGGGATCAATGCCGATTTGACCGGATGTAAACAGACAGTCACCGAACATCCTGGCCTGTGAATAGGGGCCGATGGCCTTAGGGGCGTTTTGCGTTTCAATTATTTCTTTCATTCTTTGTTTCCTCCTGTTGCAAAAATTCTGTGATAACAAATTCTTTGTATTATTAATAATTTTTTATTAATAATCGAAAAAAAAATATGACGTTCTAAATATATACGAAAATTCGAGACGCAAGCAACTCAAGAGGTAAGCATACCTGTTTCATCCCCCCATATGATGCTGCCGCTTCGTCCTGTAAAAAACCTATCGGGAAGAAAGATAGCGGTAAATTGTGCTTTCAGAACTCTGTAACGTACCAGCTACTTTGGTGATAGCCCCTTTGATTTTAAAGATGCCGTTTGCATTTAACTTCCGTACAATGTCAGTCTTTTCTTCCACCGACATTCGCTCTACCGGAATATCGTAGGTATCGATGATTTTATGAATCGCTGATTCCACAACCTTTTCAATGGATGAGTGCAGTGATTCAACGACTTCTTCATTTTCCGGCAGGGGAGCTTGGTTCACCCCATTGTTGTTCAACAATGTATGGATGAGCTTATCCGCTAAATCCTTGACAACCCGGCCATCGGCGGAAATAAGAATATTAACGCACAGCATCCCGATTAGTTCATTGTCTTCATTCTTAATAAAATAAGTGGATGACCTTAACTTCTCGCCGCCGGATGTGCGGCTTAAATAGTTCACAATCGCGGTCTGCTGCAGATAAACCTTGTTTTCCAGCAGCTCCAGTCCTAAATCAGTCAACGGGCAGCCCAGCTGCCGCCCGCTTATATACCCATTGCGGATGGCGATTACCGAGTTTTGTACGTCGACAACATCATGCAAAAGCACTTCACAGTGCGGCCCGATAATATCGGCAATAAAATTGACTAAAGGAATATAGGCTTCGAGCTGTTTGTTCGATTTCATGATCCTGCTCCCGTGCTGCAATTTTCAGAATGTATCTATACATTAATAAGATTCTATTACGTCGATAAAATTCCTTCTTTCATAGTAAAAAATTATCACTTTTTAGTGCTCTTTGGGAGTAGAGTTCGACGACGCAATCCCTTCCATCAGCCCACTGGCCGGTTATGCCTTTCTGCCAGCGCCTGCACATAACCGTCAAAACCCGGCAAGCCGGCACGACGCTCTGTTTAAACATTCAGCGCCGCACCGGCTTGATTTCAAATTAAAATAATAGCTTACTTTCAGTTCTCCAGCAGCCAGGTTTCTGTTTTATCCAACAGCCGTTCGAAATTCGCTTGCAGCCGGACTATGTCGTCAGGAGTTGCATGATCCAAGTGCAGGCCCACCGATACTAAAACCGAGGTGTTCAGCCTGCTTGCCAAACGCAGCGCCGCGGCTCTGGCAAGCAGGTCTTCTTTATGCCCCGTCACGCAAAGCACGGATGCCGTCGCTGAAATACCCCCGTGATTTTTTAAGCTTGGCCTGGGCAGTGCCAGGGCCGCGGCTCCCACATGCGGCACTTCACCGCCGCCAATAACGACTGCCGCGTCTTTGCCGCACAAGGTAATCGCAGCCGTCACTGCGTAAGGTAGGCTGCCAACGGTAATGGTTGCAGAGAGCACCTCATTCGGCTCCTTCCCAGCCGACAAATTCCACGTAATCCAGACCAAACTGCATTAAAATTTTGCCGATGATATGATGGATTTGTTTTTCTATGGAGTTGGCGCTGTTGTAAAAGGTCAATAAAGGAGGAACGACGACGCAGCCCGAATCGGCCGCTTGTTTAATATTGCCCAGATGAATCCGGCTCATCGGCATTTCGCGGGGCACAATAACGACTTTGCGTCCTTCCTTGATGCATACGTCCGCCGCCCGCAACAGAAGATTCGTCGCAAAACCGGCAGCGATGCCGGATACGGTTTTCATGCTGCAGGGAATGATGATCATGCCGTCGGTTTTGAAGGAACCGCTGGAAATAGCGGCTGCCATATTGCTGTTATGATGGACTACATCCGCCGCAGCCGTCACTGCGTCCACCGTCAAATCCGTTTCGTGCTCGAAGGTTTTGGCAGCGCCTTCGGTAACGATTACATGCACTTCCATACCGGGGATTTGCTTTAAGGCTTTCAGCATATGGTATCCCAAAATCACGCCGCTCGCCCCGGAGATGCCTACGATCAAACGCATGGCTCAATCCCCTTCCGCTCAAATAAACGTAAATGTTTTTCCCGTCTTGCGGCTTATTTTGCCGCTTACCACAGACCGATCGCTTTCCACCATGGTATTTCGATAAGGCAGGCGATGATAAACAGTACCAGCGTGAACGGGACGCCAAATTTGATTGTTTCTTTTTCTGTATACATGCCATTTTCCTCACCCGTGCCCACCAAAATCGCCAGGTTATGGAACGGAAGGATAAAGTGGGCGTTGATGGCGGTATAAGCGATCATAACGGGAATAATGCTGGTCAGGCCCATCGGCTTGGTAAACGCCAGCATGGCGGGAATAACGATGCCCATGACGGCAATCACGCTGCCGAAGCACATATGGATCACAATAGACACAAGCGTGATAAATGCGGCCAGAACAAACATATTTTCCGGCACTGTGCCGGGGAGAAGGGTTTGGGCGATCCAAGCGTTCATGCCGGTGGCACCGCCGACACGACCAATCGCCACGGCTGCGGTCAAGAAGAGCAAAGTTTGCACAGGCACGCCGCTCCAACTGCCGGGAGCAAGAATGCCGCCGACCTTCGGCATGGCCATCATCACGGCGATGAACAGAGTCACCCAACCGATGTCAATGCCATGAACCGTGTCCGTCATCCAAAGAATGATCGCCAGGATCACCCAGAACGCGGTACGTTTTTCTTTGCCGGTCATCGGACCAAGCTCCATTCGCTGGCGGGCAATTTCATCCTTGTTCACGGTTACTCCTCGGCTGGATTTAAACATAAACAAGATCATAAACATGGTGATGAAGCTGGTCGCAATCATGGGCAAACCCATGATTTTGAACCATTCCATCCACCCCACCGTTTCCGGGGCGCAGCTGGCCGCCGCCAAAGGATTGATGGAGGCATCGCCGGTTAAAAAGATCATGGAAACCGGAATGGAGGCGGTAAATACGGTGAAGCCGATTTTAACCGCGTCTTCACGCGGGATCTCAGCGCTTTTAATCACCACGGCCATAACCGACATGATCAGAAAAGCGCGCGGCCAGGGATGCGGAATGAGTAATGCTAAAATGAAGGTCAGCGCAAAGATAGAGATGATAATACTCTTAAAATCAGTGACATACCTGGCAATATACCAATAGGCAATTCTTTCGCCAAGACCGGATTCTTTAACTGCGGTCGCAATTAAGTATGCGCCAATGATAAGGTACATCATAGAGGTTGTCCAGGTAGAGAAAATCAAAGTGGGTTCGGCCACCTTAAACACAGCCAGCAACAGTAAATAGAGACCGGATGTATAACCGGGCTGGGCAATGCCGAAAGCCCAAAAAATCACTGTCATTAACGAAAAGGCCAGGCACAATTGGCCTTCATGTGTCAGCCCGGGAAATTCAATAAAATAGAGAGCGATCCCGACCATAAGGCCCAGGACAAGGCCGATGATCCCCTTATTCTTTCCCATTATTTCTCCTCCTTGCCAAAAGTGGCGGATATCCCTTAGCAAAGAACCGCAGTCCCGCTAAGGGATATCCAGGTTCTGTTTATGCACCAAAATCAGGCAGCCATTTTTTCGGATCCACTTCCATGAATTTAGCCCGTATAAAACGCTGTTTCTCCCTGAACGGAACCGTTGCATCGTAAATGGTCTTGCAGGCAATGCCGTGATCGCGAATCGTCCAGCTGCAGGCGGCATCATTGGAAGGATCAAGCGGATGGCAGCGGACGCCGGGAATAGTGACGATATCAACATCCCCCTGCAGGCGGGTGGTCATCGCCCACATCACGTCATTCATATCAAAAAGATCAACGTCTTCGTCAACCAGGATGACCTGCTTCAATTCGGGAAAAGCCGAAAAGGCGAGCAAAGCGGCCTGACGCTGGCGGCCTTCATCCGAAGGAACGCCTTTTTTGAATTGGAGAACGGCCAGAAATTTACCGCCGCCGGGAGGCGCGGCGTAAACATTTTGCAGACGCCCCGGCATGGCGCGTTCCACCATGTCGATGATGGAAGCTTCCGTCGGTATGCCGGCCATATTGACATGTTCTTCGGAAGGACCGATGCAGGTCTGCATGATCGGATTTTTACGGGTAGTAATGGCTTTCACCTTAATGACCGGCACTTCCGGATTAGCAGGCCCGGTGTAGCCGGGGAACTCGGGCATCGCCTTGCCGGTATTGGAGTTGATGTCCTCACGGATGCGTTTGCCGACCAGCAGTTCGCCTTCGATCACGTATTCGGCGTTGGCAATGCAGTTCTCCTGAATCGTCAGGCAAGGCGCAAGTTCTACCGCCTTGCCGCGGATAGCGCCGGCGATGGACAGCTCGTTGAAGCCAAGCGGCGTTGTCGGCGGCTCAAAGCAAGCGGCGATTTCAACAGCGGGATCGACGCCGATGCTGATGGAAATCGGCAAAGGCTTGCCCAATGCTTCTGCCTTTTCGCGAAAAGCGCCTAAATGGCGGGCGCCGGGAGTAAAGAACATGGAAATTTCATCTTTGGACTGGAGGCAGAGACGATGAATCGTAACGTCGGATTCGCCGGTTTCCACATCCGAAGCGTAACACATGCCAAAGGTTACATAGGGACCGGCATCTTCCGGCGTATTGGTCGGGGCCGGGAGTATCTTACGGATATCGAAATCAGGATCAGTCGCCTTATAGACTACCTCCTGGCATTTCGCTTGGTCAGGGCCGACGACAACCGGCTGGATCGCGTTTTTCACAGCGTTGCGCAGCAGGAAACCCAGCCGGTCCGGTCTGGTGTTCAAAAGAGCCGCCACGCGTCCGCGGTCGGCAAGCACACCGATCACTACTCTCGCGCCGGGATGGCCTTTTATTTTGTTAAAGATCATCGCCGGTCCCAGCTTCGTCGGCCTGGCCACAGTGCCGCCGGCGCCGATATAGCGATAAACCCCCGCCAATTCGGCGGACGGATCCACTTCCACATCAGTGGACACCATCTGACCCGGTACCGATTCTAATAATTCCAGAGCAGACCGTAAATCAGAAACTTCATGCGCCATAAAAAAAACCTCCTGACAATGTAGAATGCTTTCATATAAATTACGCAAGCGCAATTTACAAGTTAGATACTAATCTGTAAAGCAATCATACAGTCAAGCGGTTTTTTGTTTTTTTCAAGTTTTCTCATAAATTTACCGGGGCTTGCAGCATGCAGAAATCGACGGATTGCGGGGTCTTATAAAAAGTCGTATCCAACAGGCAGACGTCAACGATATCGCCGGCAAGCCCATATCCGTTTTCTGCCATCCAATCCATCAGCTTTTTCACATGCGTCATATCATAGGGCATGCCGTATTTATACATGCAAACATAGTGTGAAGACGGAATTCCCACGGTATTTGCGTGTTCCGTACTCCACGGCGATAAAAAAACGCAGCTGCCGGCGCCTTTCAACGGCTCTCCGGACAGGATGGAAGCCATTTTGATAATCGAACCGAAACCGCCGGAAGGCGCCATTTCCTTTTTAAATATTTCCCGCCATAAACTCATCAAGGTCAGATGCAGATTTTCTTTATTAATCGGTTGAATATATTCTTTGAAAATCGCCTGTCGCACCACAATCGGACGAATAAACGGCTCTTGCATCTGCATCGTGTCGGCGTCTGTCACCTCTTCATAGATACTGATCCTTTGATTGATCGCCTCTCTGATCTTACTCAGCCTGGCAATTTCGCGGAGAACATCTTTCTTGCGTTTTTCCAGAAGCGCCATTTCTTTTTTCGGGCAGCGGCCATGGAAATGCGTTACAATCTCTTTCAGGCTAACACCTAAAAACTTTAAAAAGCAAATTTCACGCAAATAGGGAATTTGATAGTTGCTGTAATACCGATACCCTTTTTCATCGACCCGGGCCGGCTTGAACAAATCGATTTCATCATAGTAGATTAAGGTTTGCCGGGTTAACCCGTGCAATTTAGCCATTTCGCTAATGGAAATCAGCGATTTCACCTTTCACCCTCCTATTACCAGCCGTATGCAGCTATTTTACTATACAAGCAGGTGTATAGTTGCAATACACCAGGGAAGCATTCTTCAAATTCCTGATCTCAATATTAAGCCTATTGCTCTATCGCGAACCGTTCACAAATTGTTCACCGCGTCGGCTTTGTAAAGGGTGGTGGTTTGTGCTTTGGACGAAATCCGCATAAAAAAATCGCTTGGCTTAGGTCCAAGACGGCCGGACAGGCTCGCCGGCATATTCCGGCTGCTTCGATTATTGTAAAAACCCCGAAAGGCAAGAAAGGAAAAAGAGGGCAAGAAACTAAGCCTCTCCCTCTTTTACCAGCTCAATCAGCCGCTTATCGGTTA
>NZ_AFGF01000162.1 GCF_000219125.1 Acetonema longum DSM 6540 | reverse complement strand
AATCTCCAGAAAAGTCACAAATTCTGATACAGCGCGACGAAGACGGGCGTGAGACTGTACGTTTGCAGGGTACATCGATACTAGAAAGATGCGGAGCGTCGTGAGATCTGGAGGAAAACAAACCACTTTTCGGTGTAGTACAGAAAAATAGACTACTGCATACAAACCCGAAAAGGGATGTTTTCTGAATGAGCCCGCCCGCAGGAGGCTGAAGTGACGCAGATGAGCCTTTTTCAACGGTCCTTTAGATCGCTTTGGGCTTGGCAAAAATCATTCTGCCGGCAGCAGTCTGCAGCACCGAGGTAACCAAAACGCCGATGGTCTCACCGATATGCTTCTTGCCACCGTCCACTACGATCATGGTGCCATCGTCAAGATAAGCGACTCCCTGACCAAACTCCTTGCCGTCTTTCACTACATAAACCACCATTTCTTCACCGGGCAGAACCACCGGTTTTACGGCATTGGCCAGCTCATTGATGTTCAAAACAGGCACACCCTGGAGTTCAGCCACTTTGTTCAAATTATAATCATTGGTTATGATTTTGGCTTTCATCACCTGGCCGAGTTTGACCAGCTTAGCGTCCACTTCGGCGATATCGTCAAAGTCCCGGCTGTCAATCTGCACGAACATCCCTAATTCTTTCTGAATGCGGTTTAAGATATCCAGCCCCCGCCGTCCCCGGTTGCGTTTCAACAGATCGGAGGAATCGGCAATATGCTGCAGTTCAGCTAAGACAAAGCCGGGTATAATAAGAATGCCTTCAATGAAGCCGGACTGACAGATATCGGCAACCCGGCCGTCAATAATGACACTGGTGTCCAGAATTTTATACTGGTATATGTTGATCGCCTTGTTCTCTTTGGCCTTGTCATTCTTTATCCAGGGAAGAACCGAGCATAAATTTAAAAATTCTTCCCGTTTATGAATAGCAATGTTAATTCCCAAGTAGCCAAAAATGATACTGAGAAATACCGGAACATATGTACCGACAAGGGGAATCGGCAAAAATGCAGAACCCAATAAATTAGAAATTATGAGTCCAATAGCAAGTCCCAAGGACCCTGCGATAACATCGTTTATCGGCATTCTGTTCAATCTGGCTTCCACCCAGTAGGTAAATTGCCACAGATATTTCAGCAAAAAAGGCGCCAGCAAAACCCCGATAGCCCCGCCCAAAAGGCCGCCGTTAAAAACGAAAGTATGGTTGTCAGGGTAATGCCAAATATGCCGGTCTGCAAAAATTCCACACTAACCAGCGGTGCCAGGAAGGGGATAATCCGGTCAGTCATCATTAGTCCGGCAATGATTGACATGGTGACAATGACGAACCGTAAAATCTTATTAAGCAATGTACCACCTCCTTTTTCTACTCATTACTGTATCAGAATTTAGAACTTTCGGGAAGGTGACAATAGTTTCCTTGCCCACATGCCAAAAGTCCCTTTAAATTCACCACAGTCCCAAGAGGATTTGCCTCTTTCTGTTTAATTATAAAGGACTTTTCGCTTTTCAGCAAGAGATGACAAAACAAAAATAATCCATTATATGGTAAACTTATGTTTAGTATTACCGCAGAATGGAAAAAACATACACGTTACTTTACTCTATATCGCTCTGTATATATCGTTATAAATTATTTGCAAAGTAATATTAAAAATTTTTGCTACTTCAACCTATATTTCTACTATAAAATTAAACGGCAATAATTGTAAATTTTTAACAGAATAGTGACGTTGACAACCATAGATGCCTGTCTATATAATAAAACACAAAGTGAGGTGTGCGTATCCATGCATGATAAATGCTGCTTACATTTCCAATCCGCCGTTGACGAATACCTAATCCGCCACCGAAGTATTCTGGATGTGTTAACAAAGTATCAGGAAGCAGCAGGCCGGGTCAATCGCGCCTATGCCAAAGCCGTAACCGAATGCGGCTGCGTCCAGGTCCATGCTGGGCGCCAGCAGGTCCCGCCGGAAGCGACCTTTCGCGACCTGAGAAAGTTTATGTCCGAGCATATATCCGGCGAACCCTGCGAGCAATGCAGAGAAATCCTGTCCAAAGAACTGGGGCACAGTTTGTTTTATCTGACCGCTTTGTGCAATATGTCCGGCCTGAACCTTGATGACATCATGCAGCAGGAGTACGAAACTATTACAACTTTGGGGATTTTTCACCTATCCTAATACATAAGATCTCTGTCTTCAAGTACAGCGCGTCTTTGCAAAGACGCGCTGTACTTTTATCTTTAGCGGACGGTCCGGGAGCTACATAAATCAAATGGCAACCGGGCACTCTAGTATCAAATTTCTGTGCGCAGAGCACCAGCCTGAGGTGGATCATGAAACTGCTACAGTGCCCAATAATTCAGATTCGAATTCGTCAGATTATCCTTTTAACGCTGCTAGGCTTGCTCCTATGGTTGCCCACGACCGTAAAGGCCGAAAATGAATTAGCTGATTCCGCCTATTTCACAGTGGTGGATGAAGCTGGCAATATCATACTGGAAACCGGCATGGAGGTCCGGGTAGGCGATCAGTTTATTGATGAGGATGACCGTCTCTTTGAGATTACCACGGTAGAAGACAAGAAAGCCCATGCGGTGCGTCAGCCGGAAACCGGCGCCCTGGAACTTTTCGATGATGCTGTCCCGGCTCAGGCTTCTCCCACTCCCAACGCACCCCTCATTGCCGTCTATCACACTCATACTGATGAGTCCTACATTCCTACCGATGGCACCGACAGTCAAAAAGGCAGAGGCAGCATCATGAAGGTGGGCGATGCTTTTGTCGCGCGTCTGCAGGAGCTCGGTTATCGGGTGGTACACAGCAAGACTCTCCACGATCCTCATGATGCCAATGCTTATTACCGTTCCCGCCGGACAGCCGTCAAACTGTTGAACAACCGGCCAGCGGCGCTGTTTGACGTCCACCGTAACAGTGCGCCGCTGCGAACCTATTATATAACCATAGGCGGTAAAGAAGCCACCAAAATGCTTTTAGTGGTGGGCAGGCAAAATCAGTACCGCATGACCACCCAAGGGTTTGCCAGGCGGGTGAAAGCCGCCGTGGATGCCAAGTACAAGGGACTAATCCGAGGGATTTTTCTGGCCCACGGCAACTATAATCAGGACCTGAGCCCCAGAGCCCTGCTGCTGGAGGTAGGTACTCAATTTAATAAACGGGCTGTGGCTGAGCGCAGCATTCAGCTGTTTGCCGATGCCCTGCCGTCCATTATCCCGCTTCCGCCGCCCCAAACTGCCTCAGCGGCGGATTCCCAGCAACCTCCCATTCCGGGAACAGTCAATAACAATAATCAGCCGCCTCCCGGTACTCCTTCTGGCGCCGCCGGGACTGCCGGCGCCGGCAGCCTGGATGCTTTTTACAACATACTGGCTATCGTCGGATTGGTTGTCCTCGGCGCCGGTGCCTTTTTATACCTCAGCAGCGGCAGTTGGGGGGAAGTAAAACAAAAACTCTCTCGTCTGCGCAATGTGGAATTTACCAATTTTCTCGGTCCTTGGCGAAAGAAGGTCAAAGCTTGGGCCAAACGTCGCAAGCCATAGGCTGCAAGACTAGGATGTGTTAATATCGCTATATTGCAAAAACAGACTCGACGACGATTTGTTTGGGCGGCAGGCGTGCTGGCCATTGTTTCCCTTGGCTTGTACGCTTTACTGGTGTACCTGCCCTTTAACATTATGTCCGTACAGCAAAGACCGGAACAAAGAGCCCAGCCGGTCTATGATTACTACGTAGTCACCGAAGAAAAAACCGGCGTTGTCCTAATGTATGTACCGCTGGTGCTAAGCATCGGCGACGATGTGATCGGCGAGGACAACTGCCGCTACCGGGTAGTCAGAATCACCGGCAATCAGGCCTACGCCCGTTTCCTGGAGAAGTTGGGACTGCACGATGTCGCTCCCCACCCCTAACCGCCCCGAGCCTGAGACCGTTGAAATAGGAGCAGCAAACAAGCGGGCCTTTTTCAACGGCTCAAAGCATCGCCGCCATAGCCTCTGCTACCGTCCCTACTCCGATGAGTTCCATCTCCTGAGGGCGTACTTTTAGCGCCGTCAAATTTCCTTTTGGAATCACTGCCCGGACAAATCCCAGAGTGGCCGCCTCGGCGATACGGGCATCCATACGGGATACCATGCGCACCTCACCGGTAAGACCCACCTCCCCCACAACCACGGTACGGGAATTCAGTGCCTGATTACGAAAACTGGACGCTACCGCCAGCGCCACCGCCAGATCAGCCGCCGGTTCTGTCACCCGAATGCCACCCACAGCGTTTACATAGGCGTCCTGGTTAGCCAGCGACAATCCTACCCGTTTCTCCAGCACTGCCATTAACATGGCCAGCCGGTTATAATCAAAACCCACGGTGGTGCGCCGGGGCATCCCGAAACAAGTAGTGCTTACCAGCGCTTGCATTTCGATCAGCAGAGGCCTGACCCCTTCCAGATAGGCCAGCACCACCGAACCTGGCGTCTGATCCGGCCTTTCCGACAATAACAGTTGGGAAGGATTTTTTATTTCCATCAGCCCCTGTTCCTCCATGGCAAAGATACCGCTTTCGGTAGTGGAGCCAAACCGGTTCTTAATAGCCCGCAGCACCCGGAAGGAATAGTTCCGCTCTCCTTCAAAGTATAGAACCACGTCCACCATGTGCTCCAGCAGGCGGGGACCGGCGATATTCCCCTCCTTGGTCACATGGCCAATAATTGCCACCGGCACATTGGTTTCTTTAGCATAGCGGAGCAGCTTTGCGGTGGATTCCCGGACCTGCCCCACACTGCCGGGGGCGGAGGGGATATCGGGGCAAAACATAGTCTGGATGGAATCAATCACCAGGAAAGCCGGCTTGGATTGACCGGCCTCGGCAAGAATGGCGTCGATATTGGTCTCAGTCATGATATACAAACTCCGGGCCAATTCGCCCAGTCGCTCGGCCCTCATGCGCACCTGAGCCGCCGATTCTTCGCCGGATACATACAGGCCGTTGCCATACAAACGGCTGATCCCGGTAGCTACCTGCAGCATGAGAGTGGACTTGCCGATCCCCGGATCTCCCCCAACCAAAACCAAAGAACCGGGCACCACTCCACCGCCCAGCACCCGGTCGAATTCTTTGACGCCGGTATTGCGCCTGGGCAGGGAAGCAGTTGCAATATCGACAACCGGACAGGGTTTATTCACGCTCAGGCTAAAGCCCCGTTCATTCTTTGCCACCACCGGCATTTCTTCTACCATAGTGTTCCAGCCGCCGCAATTGGGACAGCGGCCCAGCCATTTAGGCGAATCATGGCCGCATTCCTGACAGACAAAAACAATTTTAGGCTTCGCCAAGAAATGACCTCCTCAAATTCTATAGAAAGAAAGGCTCAAACAGATTTTCTGTTCTGAGCCCTTCTGCATGCATTCCGACAATTCCTGCTTATGCTTTTTTCGCAAAGCGAAGCTGTCCGTCTTCGGCCACATCTGCCAGTATGGTGTCGCCGGCAGCTACCTCCCGGCGCAGCAGCATCTCGGAGATCGGGTCCTCCACCAGTTTCTGAATGGCCCGACGCAAAGGCCGGGCACCGAAATCCGGGTCATGACCCTCTTTCATAATGATTTCTTTGGCAGCATCCTGCACGTCAACGGCAATCGCATATTCTGACAGACGTTTGGCCACATCCTTCAACATCAAATCGATGATCTGTTTCAGTTCCGGACTAGTCAAGCTGCTAAACACGATCATTTCATCCACCCGGTTTAAGAATTCCGGCCGGAAGGTACGCTTGACTTCCTCCATAACCCGGGATTTCGCAGCCTTTTCGTCGTTTTCGCTGCTGCCGGCCAGAAAACCTACTGCCGCAGCGTCTTTTTTCAAGTGCTTGGCGCCCACGTTAGAGGTCATGATAATCACGGCATTTTTGAAATCCACGGTACGGCCCTTACTGTCGGTCAGACGGCCGTCTTCCAGAATCTGCAGCAGAATATTGAACACGTCGTAATGAGCCTTTTCTATCTCGTCAAACAGAACCACCGAGTAAGGCTTCCGCCGGATAGCGTCAGTGAGCTGTCCGCCTTCCTCATAGCCCACATAGCCGGGAGGAGACCCTACCAGACGGGATACTGTATGTTTCTCCATGTATTCGGACATATCCAGACGGATCATGGCATTTTCATCCCCGAACATGGCCTCGGCCAGGGCTCTGGCCAGCTCGGTTTTGCCTACGCCGGTAGGTCCCAGGAAGATAAAGGAGCCGATGGGGCGTTTCGGGTCTTTGAGCCCGGAACGGGCCCGACGCACGGCCTTAGCCACGGCGCTTACAGCTTCTTCTTGGCCGATGACCCGGTTGTGCAGCACTTGTTCCAGCTTCAGCAGACGCTCAGACTCTTCTTCCGCCAGTTTTTTCACCGGAATGCCGGTCCAGCTGGCTACCACCTGAGCAATATCCTCAGCCGTAACCACGACCTGTTCGCCGCCTTTATGCTTCCACTCTTTCTGACGGGTCTCCAATTCTTCCCGGACCTGTTTTTCTTCGTCGCGCAGCTGAGCCGCCTTTTCAAACTCCTGGGCCTTGCTGGCAGCTTCTTTTTCCAGGCTGATCCTCTCCAGCCGCTGTTCGATCTCTTTCACATCCGGCGGCAGAGAAAATGCTTGCAGCCGGACTTTGGAAGCCGCTTCATCCATCAGGTCAATGGCCTTATCCGGCAGAAACCGGTCGGCAATGTAGCGATGAGACAGTTTAACGGCGGCGTCAATGGCCTCATCGGTGATCTGGGCTTTATGGAAGGCCTCATAGCGGTCTCGCAGGCCTCGCAGGATAGCAATGGCATCCTCTACGGTGGGTTCACCCACAATAATCGGCTGGAACCGCCGCTCCAGGGCTGCATCCTTTTCGATATGCTTCTTATACTCATCCAGGGTGGTGGCGCCGATGACCTGCAGTTCGCCCCGGGCCAGGGAAGGTTTCAGGATGTTGGCCGCATCAATGGCGCCTTCGGCGGCGCCAGCCCCAATCAGGGTGTGCAGTTCGTCGATAAACAGAATGATATTGCCGGCCTGACGAATCTCTTCCATGACTTTTTTCAGCCTCTCTTCGAATTCGCCGCGATATTTGGACCCGGCCACAATCGAAGCCATGTTCAGGGATACTACCCTTTTATCCCGCAATATCTCGGGGACCCTGCCCTCCACAATCTGCTGAGCCAATCCTTCAGCCACCGCCGTTTTGCCGACACCGGGCTCACCGATCAGCACCGGGTTATTTTTAGTCCGGCGGCTTAAAATCTGAATCACCCGTTCAATCTCGGCATTGCGGCCAATTACTGGATCAATTTTTCCTTCCTGGGCTAATTGATTAAGGTCACGGCCGAATTCATTCACGGCCGGGGTAGTGGATTGGCCCTGCCCCGGCGCCTTAGGCTGAGGCGCCTGACCGGATATGGCAAAACCGCCTAACAGCTCAATCACTTTGGCCTGTACGGCCTGAAGATCGGCTCCCAAACTAACCAGGACCTGGGCCGCCACCCCGTCTCCTTCGCTGATTAACCCCAGCAAAAGGTGTTCTGTTCCCACATAGTTATGACCCATTTGCTGTGCGTGCTGCACTGCCAGCTCCAGGACCTTCTTGGAACGGGGAGTCAAAACAACCTCTCCCGGCTGCTCTTGCCCATATCCAATTGCCTGCTCGATTTGTTCTTGCACGGTCTCGGCGTCCACATCCAGCGCTTCCAGAGCCTTAGCGGCAACGCCGCCACCCTCTTTAATAAGGCCCAGCAATAAATGTTCCGTGCCGATATAGCCATGACGGAAGCGGATGGCTTCCTGCCGCGCCAATTCCAATGCTTTCTGCGCTCTTTCAGTAAATCTGTTCAACATAATGTTTCCTCCTCTATGACACCATCATGAACCTATCTGGACCTGTTCCTGTTCTTCACTTGTTCTAAGGTTGTTTTATTTCAAAGGCGCTGAGCTTTTCCCGGATTAATTCCGCCCGGTATCGGTCGCGGGCAGCCGGATCATTCTCGCCGCCGGACCGTTTCTGAAGAAAATTAGGTCGGGTAGCTACCAACAGCTCATTAAATATTTCCGCCGGCAGGTTTTCAATAATTTTCAGATCAATGCCCAGCCGCACTTCACTGAGCATGGCCAAGGCTTCCTGGCCGGATATGCTCCGGGCGAAGCGCAGTATGCCATAAGCCCGCCAAATCCGGTCCGCCAGCAGACTTCGGGATTCAGCCATCAGAGCGGACCGGGCCGCCCGTTCCTGATCTACCACCTGCTGCACCACACTGGTGAGGTTCTCAATGATCTCAGCTTCACTGTAGCCCAAGGTCAGTTGGTTGGAAATCTGAAAGATATTGCCCACCGCCTCGGTGCCTTCACCGTAGATGCCCCGTACCGCCAAACCCAGCTGGGTTGCGGCATTCACCACCCGCTGAATTTGTTTGGTCAGCACCAGGACCGGCAGATGCAGCATGGCTGAGGCCCGCAAGCCGGTGCCAATATTGGTGGGACATGAAGTCAGATACCCCAGGCGCTCACTATAGGCATAGTCATGCTCCGCTTCCAGGACGTCATCCACCCGGTCGGCTAAAGCGAATGCCTCCGAGAGATTGGCCCCCGGCATCATGCATTGAACGCGCAGATGATCTTCTTCATTGACCATGATGCTGACCATTGAATCATCCCGTACTAAGAGCGCCCTGCCTTTAGATTCCTGTACATGGTTGGGGCTGGTGATATGTTTTTCCACCAGAATGAGCCGATCCAAGGGTGTAAGCTGTTCCAGCGGTATAAACAGATATTCATGCCGATCTGATGCGGCCAAAGCAGAAACCGACTGGTGGATTTGGTCGGCGGTTTGCTGCAGTTGGCCGGCCTCCGCCCGGCCGGGAAAAGGAATGTCAGCCAGATTTCTGGCCAGACGAATCCGACTGGATAGGACAATATCGCCGTCTTTGGCGCCGGGCTTCATCCAGGATACCTGAGGCTGATCCAGCAAGTCTTGCAGCAACATTTATTTTCCCCCCTCCGACATGTTTCTTTCCAAGCCCTTAATCTCATCCCGGACTTTGGCTGCCTGCTCATATTCTTCCCGGGCCACTAGCTGCTCCAGGGTCTTTTTCAACTGCTTAATTTTCTGTCTGGCTACCAAAGCGCCGCCGGTACGGCAAGGCACTTTGCCGGTATGGGCGCTGGCGCCATGCACCCGGCGCAGTAAGCGCTCCAGCCGGTCGGCGTAAGTGGTGTAGCACACGCTGCAGCCGATTTTGCCGTTTTGGCTGAAATCGCTATAGGTCATGCCACAGTTAGGGCAGGCAATTTCATTTTTGACGGCAGGACTGCCGCCGTCGATCATGCCATGAGTAAACATGCCTTTAAGAAAATCATGCACCGAAAAACTGCTGTCCAGAGCAAACTGAAGTTCACCGGCATTTTGGGCGCATTGCTCACACAAGTGTTTTTCTACTTTTTGATTGTTAACAATCTTGGTAATATGCACACAGGCCGGCCGTTTTTTGCAGTCATCACAAAGCATATAAAACTCCCTCCTGATATATGTGATTGAGCGTTCTCTTTCCATCTCTACAGATTCATGAGACGCCCCAGCAAGGACCGTAAGACCTCTATCTTTTGACGTTCGTCCAAGGCCTGACCGAATATCTCGAATACCCCGGTCAACAGAACCGCTTCGCGGGCACTGACCATGCCATTATCCCGCAGGCGGCCAATGATTTCCACCACATCTTCCGGCCTGGCCGGACCGGGTTCCTGGCGCCGCACCTCAAACTGCAGGACATGACCGGCAGGAATACGGGCAATGCGGATAAATCCGCCTGACCCCCGCCGTGACTCTACATAAAAGCCACGCTCACTGGTAAACCGGGTGCTGAGAACATAACTAATCTGTGAAGGAGCGCAGGCCAGCTCGTCGGCTAAATCATTGCGCTGCAGCAGCACAATCCCGCCCCCATGGTCCGAGAGCTTTCGCAAGATAAATTCTTCAATCAAATCAGCCAAGTTTGGCATATGCTTTACCTCCTTTTCCAGAGAGATGCAGGGCATCTTTCTTAGTATTCCGGTAAATAGCAGGCAGTATAACCGTGTATTGACTTTTACTGACTTTTGATTTTATTTTATTTGACTTTTTGACTTTTAGCAATAAGATATAATAACCAATATATCCGATAGCATAGGATTTAGTAAAACTATCTCACTCTGACGCTTTATTTCGTCTCATTTCACAATAATAAGGCCCCGGTTGTCTAATCCCTGCAAACACCCCCCGTATCTGAAGTCGGGGCTCTTGCGGAATGTCGAGCATCCGGGGCTTCTCACCTATCTAATGGACTTCTCTGCCTTTTACAACACTTCCAGCACCAAAAACTTCAGATAACTCGTCTCATCCGAGGCTGGCAGTATCGGATGATCTTTTGCCTGAGTGCGGTACTCCACCTGGCGGATGGTGCGGTGGGCGTCGTGGGCGGCTTCCTGGACTACGGCGCTGAACAGGTCCCGCTGCATGTGATAGGAGCAGGAGCAGGTAATGAGGAAGCCGCCGGATTTCGTGAGCTTCAGGCCCCGCAGGTTGATTTCCTTATAGCCGCGTACTGCCCCTTCCAGGGCGTGGCGGCTTTTGGTGAAGGCCGGGGGATCCAGAATGACTACGTCGAACTGGCGCTTTTCGTCGGACATGCTGCGCAGTACGTCAAAGGCATTACCCACCATGAACTCGCATTTGTCGCTGACCTGATTGAGGGCAGCGTTCTTTTTGGCCACCTCAATGGCCTGTTCAGAAATATCCACGGCAGTTACTTCTTTCGCGCCGTAGACAGCAGCATGGACGCTGAAAGATCCTGTATGACAGAAACAGTCCAGCACAGTGGCGTCTTGCATCAAGGGTTTGATGGCAGCGCGGTTTTCCCGCTGATCGTAGAAAAAGCCGGTTTTCTGGCCCAGGTCAATATCGGCATAAAAGGGCAGACCATTCTCCCGTACCTGAATCAGGGTTGGGAAACGGCCTTTTAAATAGCCCTTTTGCTGGGGCAGGCCTTCCAGTTCCCGTACCGGCACATCATTGCGTTCATAGATGCCCTCAGGCTGAAACATTTCATCCAGGATCGACACGATCTCCTCCTTATATCTGTCGATCCCCAGAGCCAATGTCTGAATCACCAGGTACCCGCCAAACTTATCAACGATCAGCGCCGGTAAAAAGTCAGCTTCAGCAAACACCAGCCGGCAGTATTCCGGCTCAGCTAAAAACCTCTGCCGGTACTGCCAGGCGTGAGCAATGCGTTTGCGGAAAAATTCACGGTTAATGATTTCCTGCTCGCGGCTCAATATCCGCACGAGAATCTGGGAGCGGGGGTTGATATAGCCCCGGCCGATAAACCGGTGGCGAAAGTTATAGACATCAACAATATCCCCCGGCTCAAAGTCCCCTTCCACATAGTCCACTTCCGATTGATAAACCCAGGGGTGCCCATTTTCCACCCGGTGCTGAGCGCCTTTGCGTAATAATACCTGCGCATATTTGTCCATATTTCTTGCTCCTTTTTTCGTACGGATATATTATTATTGTAGGCGCTCTTGCCGGTTGCCTATTTACTGTTCAGAACTTTTTGGGCAAAGTCATAGCCCATCTGATAACAACGCTGGATCTCCGCTGGGTCGGGAATCCATTTTATGGCCAAACCAGGCTCCACCTGCATGCCGGCTTGTTGCATCATTTCTTCCAGGGCAGCCTGTGCTCCGCCTGCCCAGCCGTAAGCGCCAAATGCCGCCGCCAGCTTGCCGGCAGGACGCAGCCCCTTCATGTACAGCATTAAGGCGCCGATATTCGGCAGCATACCATTATTTAATGTGGATGAACCCACAATCACCCCGCGGGCTTCTAAAACTTCCTTCAGGACCGAACTGCGGTCAGACAGGGACATGCGATAGAGCTTGCCATTGACGCCGGCAGCAGCCACTCCTTCCAGGATATACCGGGCCATGGTCTCGGTGCTGCCCCACATGGTATCGTAAGCGATGACCACTGTGTCCCGAGTCTTGCCGCTCCCCCAAAGCTCATATTTGGCAAGAATTTCCGGGATGTGATCCCGCCAAACTACTCCGTGACTGGGAGCAATGAGCTTGATGGGCAGCTCTTTAATCTTAGGCAATGCCTTTGCGACTAACTTGCTGAAGGGCATCAAAATGTTGGCGTAATACTTAGCTGCTTCATACAGTACGTCAGGCAGATTATTTTCCCCGTCGAAGCGCTTGGTGGTGCAGATATGCTGTCCGAAAGCGTCGTTTGAGAATAAAATCTGGTCTTTGTCCAGGTAACTGGCCATGGAATCCGGCCAGTGCACCATCGGCAAGGGGATAAACCTCAGGGTTTGATTTCCTAAAGCAAGGCTGTCGCCTTCTTTTACCACCTGGAAATCATACTGCTTTTGATAATGCTTCACCAAACCGTCTTTGCCCTGCTGCGTCAAAATAACCTTGGCCTGGGGCATATGCTCCATGATGGCCGGCAGAGCGCCGGAATGGTCCGGCTCAATATGATTGACAACAACATAATCAATTTTAGCCGGATCGACAATATCACGGATACGAGCCAATAATTCTCCGGCGAAAGGAGCTTTCACAGCATCAATCAGGCAGATCTTTTCGTCAACAATCAAATAGGAGTTGTAAGTGACACCACCCGGGGTGGCATACCCGTGAAAATCCCGTAGATTCCAGTCAACCGCCCCGACATAATACACGCCTTTTGTTAATTGCACCCGGTTCATCGGATCACTCCATTCACTTTACATTTGTAGTGTAACCTGTTCGGCTATTTTTGCTGCGGATCATTTTGCTGCTATAGACAGAATTGTACCTGAACCGCTATATTCCTGCTATATTTTTGAAAAAAATCATATCTTCCCTCTAAACTGCACATATTAAAAAAACATCTTTACAATCCAGTCCAACGGATATATAATGAAAAACTGTATAAACAATATAATATCCGGCGTAATACAGATATTCCCCTGGAAAAATCACGTTTTTCACTAGAAAAGGTTTGAATTTTGGTCTTTTTTCAGGAACAATTACGCCTCCCCCCCAAAAATTTTAGTAAAAAGGGGCGATGTTGATGAAAGCAATTGGTAAACATCTCACCGTCGACATGTACGGCTGCAGCTTCGAAATTCTTGACGACATGGAATACGTCAAAGATGCCATGATGACTGCAGTCCGGGAAGCAAACATGACTCTACTGAACTTCTCGGCTCACAAATTTGAACCGCAGGGCTTGACCGCTTTAGCCCTTTTAGCGGAAAGCCACATGAGTATCCACACATATCCTGAACTGGGTTACGCTGCTGTAGATGTATTCACATGCGGCGACCATAGCCGCCCGGATAAGGCAGTATTCATCCTCAAAAAATTTCTGAAGCCGGAAAGAACGAAAACCTATCATATCAAACGCGGTGACTTTGGCTCGGAACGGGATATGAAACCAAAAGTCAAAGTAAGCGCCGGCGCCATATACAGGGTGCGCAGCACCGGCGCCAAGGTGTTCCGTTTCCTGGCCCGTGCAAAATAAAAACAGGACGGATATGAAAATATGATGGATGACCGATAAAAGGCAGTTTGTCTCAAATGACAAACTGCCTTTTGCGTATCCGGTCCTACATAAACTGTTTGGTTTTTACATTATACCGGGCCTCATTCAGCGTCCAATCAGTTCCGCGGGCGGAGCAGTGCACATTTCCCTGGAATTCAGCAATCTTAGTTTCCCAATTAAACTCCACCCGATCGGCGCTAATCCCCACAAGACCGTCTTGGAAATCAATTTCATCGGTCAGCGTAACTCTTTTCTTTCTGAAATTAGCGTAGATCGTACTGCCGGTTAAGGTAATATCATGGTCTGCTTCCGCATATCGGACGCCGCCGGCACCCCAAACCTCGACCATATTGGTCTTAGCAGTTCCCATAGTAACAACACGGTTTTTATGGGCAATATACACGTTTCCTTTAAGTACATGGACCCCCTGGGCAATATCATAATACTGCTTATCCGCTTTGATGACCGGCATAGCTGCCTGAACCGCAGGCAAAGGTATGGCCCATACGGCGACGGCCAGCAGGATGCCAAGGAACCCCTTCAGCTTCATAGCCATCCCCCTTTCAGCATAAATAGCCGGATACACTGCTACGATTATGTAGCGCAAAAAAGTGCCTGAACTTCGACGGTCCGGGTACAATTTTATAATAATATATTTCTAAGTCGGATAGCAATCTCCTTTTATTGGTAATCATAGATCACAGCTGGTTCTTTCACTGGTGATGCCACGCTTGCGTAAAATTGCGGCGCCAAAAAGAATGGATTGCCCTCCCTCATCCTTTTGCTTTTACATGGTTGATGGCAACGGCAATCTTCTCCAGGCCGCTTTGCTGTATGGCATCCAAGAGTTCGACGACCTGACCGTGCTTTACATTTTGATCGGCATTGATCACTACGGCCAGGGAGTCTTGGCCTTGTGACTGCTGTCTCAGGCGCATTACCGCCTCCCTGGGAGACTGAACGGGCTCCTTGTCGCAAAACATTTTGCCGTCTTCGGTAATCGTAAGAGTCACCACTGCGGGAATTTTTTCCGGACTGCCCACTGCCTGCGGCAAATTCACCGGTACAGTATATTGCTGAATCATGGATAGGCTGGACAACATAAAAAAAACCAAGAGGAAAAACATGGTATCAATCATCGGGATGATCTCAATCCGCGCCTTGCGGGGCGCCTGACGGGGCAGTCTCATCAGCAGCCCTCCCGGGGTTGCGCCGTGATCATGAGTTCCAGCCGGGTGGCGTATTGCTCAATAGCTTCGGTTTCCCGCTCCACCCAGGCCAAAAAATAATTGTAGGGAATCAAAGTGAGCACGGCTACGGTAATACCGCCGGCGGTAGCAATCAGCGCCTCGGCCACCCCGCCGGTTACGGCATGGGGCTGGCTGGAACCGGACAAGGCCATGATCTCAAAAGAATCGATCATGCCGATAATCGTACCCAGCAAGCCCAACAGCGGTGAAAGGGTAATAATGGNTCTCCAGAACCGGCACGGCCCCGCTTCATGAAAGTCACTTCGCCCAAAGCCGCCGCTTCCATAGCTTTGGCCGGATTATGCCGGCAATCCAAACCGGCCTTCAGCACTTTGACCAGCGGCAGCGAAGCATCCCGGGCCAATTCCAGCGCCTGGCTCACCTTGCCTTCTCCCGCCAGGGCCAACAGGGCATCCGCCTGCTCTCTCTTACCGGCCTGCCGGATAAACATCCCCCGCTCGATAATAACGGTAACTGCTACCCCGGAACAAATCAGCAGGGGTACCATAACCCATCCACCTTGTATCAAAGTCTCCAACATATTTTTTCCTCTTCCTCTCATCAGATAATCTCGTTCAAACTCATCTGCAGCCTGGAATCTGGAACCGTTCAAAAAGGTTCAGACGCTAGGTAAGAAGAAAGTAAATTCCTTTTCGGATAGGCAACAAAGAAGTAAACAATCTAGAACAAATCTGAAAAGGAATACTTTCTGAACAGCGCGCCCCCAGGAGGCTGAAGTGACGCAGATGGGCCTTTTTCAACGGTTCCCTCAGTCAGTATCCGTGAGGCGGAACCTTATCCGCACCGCATGATAGCCGGCAATCGGCTGACCGTCTTTCATGGCCGGTGCAAAACGCCATTTTTTAACCGCTGCCAGGGCAGCCTCATCCAGCTCGGCAAAGCCGCTGCTTTCCCGGATTGTCACAGTTTCCGGCCTGCCGTCGGTTCCTACCAGAATGTTGACCACGACGCTTCCTTCCCGGCCTTCCCGGCGAGCCGCCATCGGATAACGGGGTTTAGTTCCCTCTAAAATCCTCGCCTGATTCTCGCCGGAGCCGCCTAAACCATCTCCATAGCCTTCCCCGTCTCCTTTCCCTTCCCCTTGGCCAATCCCCGGCTGACCGGCCTGGGGATTGCCTGTCTGAGGAGCAGGAGGGGCCAGAGTCGCCACGGCCGGCTCATCAACAGTATCCGGTAAGGGTTGAGGCTGAGGCTCGGCTACGGTTTCCTCCAAGACCGGTTCCGGCGCCGGCATGGGTGGAACCGGCGCTGCAGCCTCAGCCGTCATGCCGCCCATCTCACCCATGCTTAGTAATCGGACCGGCACAACGTCACTCACAGGCTCAAAGCGGCTGAGAGCGAACGGCGCCACCGACAGAGCGATTCCTGCCACTACATGAAGCAATAAAGAAATCGCGGCCGCCTGTTTATAAGAACACTCGCGCATAAGTGCTACGCCCCCTTTCACGGCTGTGCGTCAGTATATAACTAACGCTGGTGTTTAGCCTGAAATAACAGATAGATAAAATAAGGGATCCCAATCAGGGATATAATAACTCCCACTGCGATTTCCACCGGAGCAAACAGATTTCTGGCAATAAAGTCAGCGGCCAGAACCAGCAGCATACCGCCAACGGCGCAGGCGGGGATGACCCGATCATGCCGGATGCCCACCAATTGTTTGACGATATGAGGTACAATCAGCCCGACAAAACTAATGCTCCCTGCCACGGACACACAGGCGCTGACCAAACCGGCGCTGCATACGAGCAAAATAATTTGCTCTTTCTCCACAGCCACCCCCAGGCTCCTGACATTGCCCTCATCCAGGCCGAACAGGTCCAGGATAGGTCCTTTCAGGAAAATCACCGGACACAGCAGCAAAAACCAGGGCAGCATGGAAAATATATAGTCCCAGTTGGCGTGAAGCAGGCTGCCCAGCCCCCAGACCGTAGCACTGTGAAAATCAGCGGGATTCATTTTCAAGGTAATGTACAGGGAAAGGGCTCCAAACCCCGAACCCAGGGCAACACCTGTCAGTAAAAAACGCTGGGGATCCATACGGCCGTTTTTCCAGCCAAACAGATAAATTAAGGCTACGGCCCCCAGTCCTCCGGCCAGCCCGAAAAAAGGCATGGCCAGGATAGCCCTCCAATCAGTTCCCATCAGCTTCCCCTGATAAAAGAACATAAAGATGACAATCGCCAATCCGGCTCCGGCATTGATCCCCAGCAGACCGGGATCAGCCAGGCCGTTGCGGGAAATCCCCTGAAGCACGGCGCCGGCTATGGCTAAGCCCGCCCCTACCAATGCCGCAATGACGATCCGGGGCAAGCGAAAATCATAAATGAGCACTTCATGTTCCCGGACGGTCTCCAGTCCCAGAAAAATCTTCCCCAGGTCCACAAGGGTCAGTTCAAAGATGCCATAACTCAGGCTCAGGCAGACAGTAGCCGCCACTAAGAGGATACCTGTGATCATGGTGCCGGTAAAGCGGCTTGTACTTTGCCTATGCATAATTCCGGTCTCCCTTTTTTCTCGCCAGGTAAAGGAAAAACGGCACGCCGACCAGTGAGGTGATAACTCCGACCGGCGTTTCAAAAGGAAAGTTCAAAAACCGGCTGAGTATATCGGAAACGGCCAGAAAAACCGCTCCCAAAACTCCAGAGCAGGAAATAATCCATTTATAGTCAGCCCCTGCCAGGTAGCGTACAATATGCGGTACAATCAGCCCCACAAAGGCAATTTTTCCCGCCAGAGCCACAGCGCTGCCAGTCAGCAGCATCACAGCCCCGGCGGCGGCAATCTTTACGACCCTTGTACGCTGCCCCAGGCTGATTGCCACTTCCTCTCCCAGAGAGAGAATGGTAACAGACTTAGAAAGCCACAGGGCAATCATCAATCCTGCGATGATAAACGGCAGCGCCAGTTCCACCAGCTCCGGCCGGAGCTGGTGCAGCCGGGCATTATACCAAAAGCTGATATCCTGGGATATTTGGAAATAAACCGCCAAGGCAGCAGCCAAACTGCTTAAAAAGGTTCCGGTGATTGCTCCCAATACAGCCAGCCTTAAAGGCGACAGCCCTCCCGGCAGCATGGCCCCCAGGCCGTAAACCACGCCTGCGCCCAACGCCGATCCGGCGAAGGACATTATCATGAGCTCCAGATCGGAGGCCTGAGGCAGCAGGATCATATTCAGAGTAACCGCCAAAATCGAACCGTCACTGATGCCCATAATGCCGGGGGAAGCCAGATAATTTCTGGTGATTCCCTGCATCAGCGCTCCCGAGACCGCCAGGGCCCCGCCGATCAGCAGGGTTCCCGCTATGCGGGGCAGACGCGAACTGACAATAATCTGATGGTCCAGGTTACCCGGATCAAATTGCAGGATGGCTGCCTGAATAACGGCTATATCAATGGACTTGGCGCCGAAATAGATGGACAGGATAATGCAGGAAAGCACCAGCAACGGTGAAGTCAGCAAAATCCCATATCCCGTCAAGTTGGTTACACGCATGAAATTCCTCTCGCCTTTCCGTATTTAAAAGAATATCAGCCCTTGTAGCGCCAACTTTACTGGTGCAGTTTTTCCAGAGCCGCTTCTAAAAATTGAATTTTCCCGCCGATGGCCACCCCCTGTATCAGCGGGTCCACGACATTCACGAATACCCGGTTATTTTTCATCGCTTTCAGGCTGCGCCAGATGGGATTCTGTTGCAGATTCTCCACTGCCTGAGGATGAGCCGGGTTTTCTCCCGCCGCATACTGTAAAAAGATATAATCCGGGTCCATTTCGCTGAACTTTTCCAGGGAAATGAGTTCCTGATACTTAACGGCCCGAATTTCCGCCGGCACCGGCAAACCCAGATCGGTATAGAGAACGTCGTTGAAAAACACATGGGCGGGATACACGGAAATGCTGCCGACCCGGATGCGTATGGCCACCACTTTTTTATCCTTTACCCTTGCCGGCAAATGGTCTTGGGCCGCCGCAGCCTTCTGCCGGTACTGCCGGATCATCGCTTCCGCCTTGTCCCCGGAGCCAGTCAGTTCCCCCAAAAAACGAAGATTGGCCTCACCGTCCCCGGGGAAATGAGACAAGGGGATGGTTGGGGCTATCTTTCCAAGCTGAATGGCTGTAGCCGCTGGAAATTTATCACTGCTGATAATCACATCGGGCCTAATTTGCAAAAGAGTCTCAAAGCTGGGCTGCATCCGCTCGCCTATGGGTTTGGCTTCCTGAAGAATGTCCGCAAAGATCGCCGGAAAAGTGCCGCCGATGCTCATAGACCCGACCGGCTTCACTCCCAGCGCCAGCAGGTCCTCCAGCCCCTCCAGGGCCCCGGTGACCACGATTTTCTCAGCCTTGACCGGCAGCGTATATTCCTTGCCCAGATACTGCACCACCCGTGAAGCCGGCTTTTCGGCAGCAGGCATTGCGGCGTCTCGCGCCTGGGAACCGCAGCCGGCAGCATAAACACCTAAGCTTACCGACGTCAACAGCATCAGGCCCCAGGTCCGTAATCCCTTTCTCATATGCTCCATTCCTCGCTTCTATACTTATGAAAATAATTTAACACAGAAATCCATCCATGTAAATGAATTTGATAGTCATTTTCATTATTCTGCTAACACGCACCAATTTTTTTCCCTGCCCGCAGGAGGCTGAAGTGACGCAGATGGACCTTTTTCAACGGCCCCCCTGGGCTTCGTTGATCCATAGATTGATGAGATGCACCGCGCCGTGAAAGCCGACAAAGGGCGGTTCATAAGGATGCAAACGCCATTTGGTATCCGGGCTGGAAATTTGCAGCTCCCGGTTCCGTCCCGCCCATTCCAGAGCCTCGCCGCTGGCCATGATAAAGCCCTTTTTCTGCTCCTGAATCGCCTTTGACCATTGTTCTTCCGTAAAATAGGGAATATCCTCACCGGCCATATCAGGACAGTCGCACCAGCAAGCCCCTTTTACCAACGAGAGCTCGCCGCAGCCAAAGGCCAGAATACCCTTGATCACATCGGCATGTCCCCCCAAAGATAATATGGCTTCCTCAGGATGAGACCGTACGATGTGCTGAAAAGACGGCATTACCGGCGTAAGCTGCCGCCGCAGGGTTTCTCTCTCTGCTTTCAGGAAGGAGCTATCCACCTTGAGACCGCATATCGCGGCGATTTCCGTCAGCCAGCGGCCAGTGCCTTCAATGCCGTAGGGCCGTCCCGCAAAGTACGGTGTCCCGAACCGCTGCTGGAGATGACGCGCGGCGGGCTCTCCTTCCCGGCGTATCACCAGATTGACATGAGCCCCGCCCATATTTTCGATCTGAGATACCGATGCATCCGAGGTCATGACGCACAGAGGCTCTATGCCGAAAGCCCCTGCCATCAGGCGGATCATCTCGCCGGCATCAGCCTGAAACCGGAACAAGTCGGCGCAGGAGCCAATAATGTTAAAAGTGGGCCGGGGTGTCCGGCCTACCTCTGCCGGCAGGGTCCGGGCCAGCAACAGCAGCGCCTCCTGTACGCCCTGGTGGTGGATAACGTCAAAACCGCCCTGCCCAAAGGGCAGCAGGCGAACGTCCGGATAGTCCGGCTGCACTTCCTCACAAAAAGCGGCAATATCCGTCCCGATCACTTCAGGGATCGCCGAGGGCAAAAGAAAAATCACCCGCGGCTGATCCTTTTGGATCACATGATCGATAGTCTCTTTCAGTCTGCCGGTATCGCCAAAAGCAATATCCGTTTCGTCGATATGGGTTGAGTAGAGCTTGCAGCCCTCCTGGACCCCGGCTCGTTTCAGGGTCAGGCCGCTGTACAGCATGTGCCCCATACAGCCGAATTCTACTAAAGCCGCGCCGCGAATGCCGGCCAGAGTCCAAAGCGTGCCCATGCGTCCTGATGCTGGAGGTTTAAACCGATGCAGCCCCATTGCCAGTTCCTCCTTTCCCTATATCCCGCTGGTCTAATATGCGTAAGATTCTTTGCAACAGGCCGCCGGTTCGACCGTACCCTGTTTGCCCGTAAAAATCAAGCATTTCCGGCACACAGGGGATGGTTTTGCTGCGTTCCGGCAAATAGCCAAAACATACATCAATGTCCAGCTTTTCCAGAATCGAAAGCTCAGCTTCAATATTCACCATACGGCAGATCAAGGGGTCCTGTCCCCGGCTAATGAGCTCCAGGGCATGGTCTTTATCCTCCGGGTAATATTCTTCCATATGCAGCAGCACAGGCTCCATACCGAGTTTGGCCAGATAAACGGCCAGGGGAAGGGGCATATCCAGCCGCAGCGAAAAAGCGTAACGAAGTCCCTTCACCCTTTCCCCGACCTGCTTCTCCAGGGCAAGAGCCTGCCGGCGTTCTTCTTTCCAGGTCTCATCCCCCCAGGCAAGGCCTAAATCTGCCGCCAGAGCCTGATAGGTCCGGTCAATGCTCTCTGCATCATAAAGTATGTGCAGAGGAATATAGGGAATGCCAAATTCCCGTTCCATTCTGACGGCCAGGGGCTGCATGAAGGGAGAAACCACCAGATTGAGCCTGGCATCGGTTGCACTTTGAAAATCTGCCAGGGATGCGCCCGGGGCCAAATAGCGCAAAGAGAACCCCTGCCGGTTAAGCTCAGGCAGTATAGAAGGCAGGGGGATGTGCTCTTCATCCGGAGAGCGGCCCAGCACATTGATCCGGGTCTTATCGGTTTCTTTCGCCGCCATCAGCCGGCCCAGTGCCTCCATAGTCTTCCATGAACCGGGCGGATAGCTGACGTTCTTGAACTGGCCCAGCATAACGAAGGTGACCCGGGCGGACAATTCCGGTTGCACTTCGTGCAGAATTCCCTCTATATCTTCCCCGATCAGTTCCGGCACACAGGTGACGATCAGCAGAATAGCCTTGGCCCCGGCCCGATCCATCTTTTGGAGAGCATTGATCAGACCCTCCCGGCAGCCAAAAACCACTTCCTGCTCCTCCAGCACATACAGCCAGTGCAGTTCCCCGTGTTTTCCCTCCGGGTAGGGATTAAACAGCCGGGAGTGAGTGGTGCACTCAGGCATTCCCACCAGCAGGGAGGAAAGCCCTTCAATCCCTTCTACGATGACCGAGGCAATGCGCATGGGGCAATGCGATCCGGGGGAAACGGCAGGCGTAAGAAACTGGATGCCGCTGCTGGACCTTACCGCTGACAGGCGCTTTAGGCGGCTTAACTCGTTCATGGTTTCGCCCCTCCTTCCGGCTGGTCCTTAATCAGGTCATAAGAAATGCAGGTTGGCCGGCCTGTGCGGGGCTCGGTGATAATTTGGGCGTCAATATGGAAAGCTTGCCGCAGCACTTCAGCGGTCATCACTGCCTCCGGCGCGCCATGGCAGATAATCTCCCCGCCCCGGATGGCCACCATATAGTCGGCAAAACGGGCGGCCAGGTTTAAATCATGCAGTACCATCACAATCGTACAGCCTTGTTCCCGGTTCAGGCGATGGAGCAGTTCCAGCACTTCCAGCTGATAGGACAAATCAAGATAAGTCGTCGGTTCGTCCAATAAGATCAAATCGGTTTGCTGGGCCAAAGCCATGGCGATCCAGACTCGTTGGCGCTGTCCGCCGGACAGGCTGTCCACTGCCGTAGTATCCAGGACGGCAAGTTTGGTGACCTCAAGAGCCCAATCGATGATCTTTTTATCAGAGGTCTTTAGCTTGCCAAAACTCCGTTGGTGGGGAAAGCGGCCATAGGATACCAGTTCCCCCACCGTAAGCCCTGCCGGGGCCTGGGGAAACTGCGGTAATATGGCCATTTTCTGCGCCACCTCCCTGGTGGAAAGGCGGCGGATATCCTCTCCGTTTAAGTACACCAGGCCTTTTTTCGGTTTCAGGATGCGTCCTACGGCTTTAAGCACCGTAGATTTTCCGCAGCCGTTGGGGCCGATAATCGTGGTGATCTTGCCCTGGGGAATCTGTAGTTCCAGGTCGGTTACCACCAGGTTGTCTTCATAAGCCACGGCCAGATTTTCCGTTACAATGCTGTTCATGAAACTTATCACCCTTTCATTATGATGATTCCGGCATCCGGTTATCTGGTTCTCGCCAGCAGGTAAAGAAAGTAGGGCGCGCCGATCATCGCCGCCATAATGCCGGCCGGAATTTCTGCTGGCTGCATGATTCCTCTGGCCAGAGTATCCGCCGCCGAAAGCAATGCCGCGCCGATCAGCCCGCAGGCAGGCAACAGTATAACGTGCTTCGGCCCCACCAGCCGCCGGGCCAAATGGGGCGCAATTAGCCCGATAAAGCCGATGCTGCCGCTGACTGCCACGCAGACTGCAGCCAAAGCTACCGCAGCGGCCAAAAGCCTCCGCCGTTCCTTTTCTACCCCAAGGCCCAGACTGACAGCTGTCTCATCGCCAAAGCTGAGCACATCCAGCACACGGGATTGCATCAGCACATAGGGAATCAAAAGCAACATCCAGGGCAACAATGCCAGGATAAATTTCCAGTTGCTTCCCCAGATGCTGCCGGCTTGCCACAGAGCCACAAAATCGAATTGGGTATCATCCAGCTTAACAACCAGCACGGTGGTCAAAGCCGAAATCCCCGCCTGCACCGCCAGTCCGGTCAGAATCAGGCGCAAGAGAGCGACACCATCGCTTGGTTTAAAAGCCAGCACATAGATCATAACCGCCGTAATGCCTGCCCCGGTCAAGGCCAAAAAGGGCAGAGTCAGCACCGACAAAAAGGACTGGGCACCAAAAAACAGCACATAAAGGATCACCATCAACCCCGCCCCGGCATGAATCCCCAGCAAACCCGGGTCGGCCAGTGCATTCCGGGAAATCCCCTGGACGATGCATCCGGACAGGGCCAGTCCAGCCCCAACCAGCACGGAGATCAGAATGCGGGGCAGCCGGAACTGAAACAGGATCAGGGTTTCCCGCTCTGTGCCGTCCCCCATGAGCGTCCTTAAAGTATCCATGGGCGAAAGCGGAATGTATCCGATATTCATGCTGACGATCAGCGAGAGGATCAGAAGCGCGGCGCAGGAAGCCACAATAACGGCATGGCGCAGGGCAATTTTTCGTTGATAAAGCTCATGATTGGTTTGCCGTTCGGCCATCACAGAGCCCTCCTTTGCCGGCGGGCCAGATACAGGAAGAAGGGAACGCCAATCAGGGAAATCAGCGCGCCGACAGGGATTTCAAAAGGCGGGGTCAGCGTCCGCGCCCCCAAATCCGCTAATACCAGTAAGAAAGCGCCCAGAACCGCCGAAGCAGGGATAATCCAACGATAATCCACCCCTATCAGGAACCGGGCCAGATGAGGCACCATCAGGCCCACAAAGCTCACCGCCCCCAGGACCGACACGGCAGTTCCCGCCAGGACCAGCACCAGCAGCGAGCCCAGAATGCTGACCAACACTGTATTCAGTCCCAATCCCTTAGCCACTTCCTCCCCCAGGCTTAGGAGAGTAATGAAACGTGAAAGCGCCACTGCCCCCAATAGCCCAGCTCCAATCCAAGGTGTCATAATGCTGACTTGAGTCCAGTTAGAACCGGCTACGCCGCCTAACGTCCAGAACATGAGATTTTGCGCCACGTTAAAATACAGTGCCACACCTTGGCTAAGGGCGGTCAGCAAAGCGCTGACCGCCGCCCCTGCCAGCACCAGGCGCATGGGTAACGCGCCGCTGCGTCCCAGAGAGGCGATGCCGGTCGCCAGCACCCCGCCGAACGCCGCCCCTAAAAAGGAACACAGGATGAGTTTCAGATACCCCAGATGCGGAAAAAAAGCAAAACACAGAGACAGGGCAAAGCCCGCCCCGGCGTTTAACCCAATCAGCCCGGAATCCGCGAGAGGGTTTCGGGTCATGCCCTGCATGAGAGCTCCAGCCACGGCAAAGGCAGCGCCGGCAAGGGCACTGGCTACCACCCGGGGCAGGCGCAGGTCCGCCACAATCAGGTGACGGATATCTCCCCCGTCAAAGCGGAATAAGGCGTCCCAGACCAGAGGCAGAGAGATGTCTGCTGCTCCCTTGGTGATGGAGAGAGCCATAAGCCAAGCGACCAGCCCCGGCCCCAAGATGATGATCAGCCACGCCGCCAGTGCGCGGCTTTTTTTCTGTGTATGCAATGCCGGTCCCGGCCGTACTGATTCTTGTAGCTGTTTCATTGAGTAGACTGTCCTCCCTGCTGCAGTTCTCCGGCCTGATGCATCAGGGACCGGAATATATCTCGACCAGTTTATCAGCCGTGAGGCGCATGGCCAGCGGTCCGAAGGTATTAAGGGAGTCGTCGAAGTAAAAGACATGTCCCTGTTTTACTGCGTCCAATTCCTGCCATATTGCCCAAGCTTCCTGGTTTTTTACAAATGCCCGGGCCATTTCGCGAGAGTCCTGAAACACGATATAATCAGGGTTCATCTCCGCCACAGCCTCTAACGACATGCTCTCATAGTCATCGGGATAGCCCGCGGGCTTGGAAATGCCGAAGGTTTCGTAATACTGCCTGTTGCCCCGCGAGATAAAGGATTTCCCATCAGTGCGAAACAGTGCCATGGTTTTGTTTTTGTGCTGACTCAGATTCTCTTTAGCCATAGCAATGATTGTCTCGGCTTCCTTAATAAAATCCCGGGCAAAGCCTTCCCTGCCGACGATTTCCGCACAGGCCATCGTCTGGTCCTGCCAGGAAGCGCTAAAGTCCACTAGGATAACCGGAGCGATCTGAACCAGTTGATCATAGACTTTTTCCACATGACGGCCTTTAAATGTAACAATCACGTCCGGATTGGCGGCTAAAACCGCCTCCAGATTCAAATCACGGGAACTGCCCAAGTCCATGACATCAGCTGTTTTAGCGAAGGGTTTCAGCGTCTCCCAGGTTTGCAGCACCTTCATAGCAGTTCCGGCGGAGGCGCCCATGGAGGCAGTCGGCGGCGTCCCCAGCGCAAAGAAGTGTTCCAGATATAAGGAGTGAAGCAGCGCAATCCTTTGGGGCGGCTGCTTTAACAGCACTTTATTGCCGGCAGCATCGATGATTGTCCTGGGCCAGGCGGATTCTTTCATTTCCTGTCCGGGAGCGTTTTTTAATATACCGGCGCCCTTTTTTGCGGGAGTCCCGCCACAGCCGGACAGCAGTCCTGTTAAAAGTACAAGCGAGACCAGCAGTCCCAACAGTCGTTTCATTCTGCTTCCTCCAATCAGAAATGTCAATTTGCGCATAGCCGCCGCCAAGCGACTATGCGCAAAAATGGGTCCGCAGTGTTTAAAATATCCGGCGACAGCCTCTGTTTAGAAATGCATGGTTGCTGATAGCTTAACCGTGCGGGCAGCGCCTAGCGTGACATAATTTTCGGCACTGAAGCAACCTGCCCAGTAATGTTTGTCAAACAGGTTTTCCACACTGAGCCGATATGTGACCGGTACTTTGTTAATCACGCTTTTGTATCGCGCACCGATATCATAGCGCACCCAGTCTGGGATTTCCATGGTGTTGGCATTATTAATATATTGGGACCCGGTATATACGGCCCGCAGCGAAAGCGTTAAATTCTCATCCCACGGCGTGTCCCACTCGACGCCGGCGTTCATCGTCCATTCCGGTACTCCATACGGGGTATTGCCGTTATTAGAGCTTGTAGCGGAATTGACTATCTCGCCTTTCGTATAGGCAATGCCCCCTAAAAGGCGAAGATTTTTCGCGATACTGCCGAAGGTGTTCCACTCAATACCGCGGCTTTTCTGTTCGCCGTCGTAGGAATAAACATTGTTCGTCGTCGTAGAACTGGGCATTGCGATTTGGAAAATAGCCAGGGTATTGGCAAAATTACCTTCGTCCCATTTGACGCCGATTTCATGTTGTTTGGTTTTATAGGGCGCCAGTACTTCATTGGCATTGTCATAGGTTATACCGACCACAGTTCCCGGGGAAAGCGCCTCAATGTAATTGGCGTAGAAGGAAACCGATTCCCCCCATGGCTTGACGACAAGGCCGACCATCGGTGTCGTAGCGTCTGATTCGTAGACACTTGTGGATGTCGGGTTTCCGGTGGCAAGGCTGTTGGCGTACTTATAGGTTGTCTGATCCACATTTTGCCGCCGCGCCCCCAAGGTTAACTGTACTTTATCATCGTCAAAAGAAAGGGTGTCAGACAGAAGAACACTGGAAAGCTCAGTCACGAGGGTCTTGTTGCCCCGGCTTGGTTGCGTCAGGCTATCATAATAGCTGGCAACTGAGATCGGGTTATAAATGTTCGTCGCATAATTACCACTGCCCTGAGTATAAGCATTGGAATAATCCGTATCCACCAAGCTTGTGCCTAAAACGACCTGATGCTTTACCGCACCGGTCTGGAAAGTACTGCGCAGCCCGAAATCGGCGGAAGTGGTCTCTGTCCAAAAGTATTGTTTAAAAACATTCCGAAGTGTTGCCGTTCCATCGGACTGGAGATTCAGAACATGATTGCCGTTGATGAAGCCGGTTGCCTTGGTCGATAATGTACCGATCCCGAAATAAGCGGTTAAATCGTCCTCAACATCATATTCACCTTTAAGCAGGATTCCAGTATTCTCCATCGTGCCATCTGTTCCCCGGTACGCATTGGTCGAGCCGTCCGGCGCTTTTGTATAACCGCTGCCCAGGTAGTACATAGAGCTGGATCCGTTATCATAACTATTTTCCGAATAGTAGGAATCCAGAGACATGCGCCATTTGTCGCTTTGATAATCCACACCCACAGCGCCCAGCAGCCGCTCTTTGGTTTGATCGTCAACTGCGGTTTCACCATCCTCGTAGACACCATTGAAGCGAATGCCCCATTCTTTATTTTCGCCAAACCGACGCCCAAGATCAATATGGCCGCCCAAATGTGAGGTGGAGGTATAGCTGGTGGTAAAGTCAGTGATATCCTCCTCTCCGGCACGCTTGGGCACCAGGTTGATAGCGCCGCCCACCGAAGTGCTTACTCCACCATAAAGAAAGGAAGTGGGACCCTTCAGCACCTCCACTCGCTCGAGAAATTCAACCGGAACATGATGGTGCGGCGCCAAACCCGTCATGCCGTTAAAATAGAGATACTGATAATTCAGTTCTAAACCGCGGATCATATAGTTCTCATTGGTGCCACCGGCAGAGGTGGCAAACCGGACGGAAGGGTCATTGATCAGCACATCGTACAGTGTGTCGGCCTGTTGATCTTCCATGGTTTCAGAGGTATAACTAATAATGTTAAAGGGAGTGTCCATAAAATCCTTATTGCCTAATACGCCGATATTACCGCCGCGCGCCACCTGGCCGCCTGCATAGACGGGAGGCAGCTGGTCACGTTTGGCGGTTACTTCTACTTCTTCCATGGGGGCTTCATTTTTTTCGTCAGCATCGGCCGATTCGCTGCCGGCTTCAGCCGTTTGTTGAGCGTCCTCGGCATAAACAATAGCCGGTGTGTACCAGAACATTTGACTGCCGATCAGAGCATAAACCAGGCACTTTCTGGCTGAGGGGCATTCCTTCTTCTTCAAGCTGTTGTCTCCTTTCCTGGCAGAAATAGATATTTACATCACATCATAATGATAATGATTTTCAATATCGAATTCAGTATATCTAGAATATCAAATATAAAAGGTTGCGTAAATGGAGGAATTTCTATGATAAAAGCCCTGAGACAATAAGGATTGATCAAAAAAATCGGCAAAGAAATGGATATTTTCCGAAACAGGATGAACTTTTCAAAGATAACTGCAATAGCAGGATTCCTCACATCCGGTGCCAAACTGCCGTCAGAAAGGTTGACATCTGCTTCTAAAGTTACTATAGTATAATATTGAGAATGAATATCATCATTACTTATTTGTAAAAGTAAATCAGGAGGCCCGGCGATGCAAGTAGATATTAATCAATTAGCGGGGAATTTCTCCCGCATCTCCTTCCAAATCATTGATGTTATTAAAGCCACCGTCCCGCCGGGGAAGAAATGCCTTGACGTTTTCACACCGGCGGTTTCGGGTCTGATTTTTCCTTTGCAGGGGCGTGCCAGGATGCATTTTGACGGTGTGGCCTACGAGATGTCGCCGGGCAAAATCTTTCACGGCGGTCCCAATATGCCTCTGAATAAAGAGGTAGTTGGAGACGTGGAGTGGAGTTATATGGTAGTCCATTATCAGGTAGCGGATAGTGCCAGGAAAGAATTTCCCCAAGCCTTTTCCCATTATCAACTGGATTCAGGCCATAGTCCCCGCATCCGGGATTTACTCCACCGCCTGCATCACGTTTGCGCCAAACCGGGCAACTTGCCGGCCTTGCAAGCCAAATCGCTGTTTTTTGGCATTCTGGATGAAACCCTGACCTCCGCCGGCAGCCGTTACAACCAGCAGGACCGGGAGCTGGTGGAACAGGCCATCGAATATATGAAGCATCACTACAGAGAACCGTTGACAATAGCTGCCTGGGCCGGACAATATGGCTTAAACAGCAAGCAGTTCGCCTATCTGTTTCAAAAGCATACCGGAATAGCGCCCCTAGATTATTTGATCGACTACCGGGTTCGTCGAGCCAGGGAACTCCTATGCGCCACCTTCAGATCTATAGCGGAAATCTCTACCTGTGTCGGGTACCCTGATCCCTATTATTTCAGTAAATTATTCAAAAAACGTACCGGCTTTACTCCCACTACCCTGAGGGAAAAATTTGGCCTGCGTCGGTCGCTTTAACCTGCATATAAAAATAAAGCCAGCTTTCGAGCCGTACAGTTCGAAAGCTGCTTTATTTTTGTTAACCGGGGACTGTCTATCAACTCAGGCAGCCGCCACCCGCAAGAGATAGGCGCCAGGCATTCATCTGATAAAAAGCAAAAACGCACTCAGAAAGAGTGCGTCAGCCAACCGGCAACTACCTATCAACCCAGGCCGCCGCCAGCCAAGCCGCGGGTGGGCAGAACGGCCCATCTGCGGCGTTAGGGTTCCGGGCGCTCGTTCGACGTACCCCCAGTACAGTCTCTCTTC
>NZ_AFGF01000161.1 GCF_000219125.1 Acetonema longum DSM 6540 | reverse complement strand
CGTAAAGCTCTCGGCCAGCGAGATCCTTGCCAAAGCAGGCATTGACATCACCGGCCAGAATGTCAGCATCGAAGCCGCCGACAACACCACCGACACCCACAGCACCTATCAATTCAAACAGACCGGCCTCACCGTCACCGCCGGCAACAGCGTAGTCAGCACCGCCACCCAGGCTGTGAACTCCGTTGAGCGGGCGGCTCAGGTAGAAGACGGCAGACTGGCTGCTCTGCACGGCATCAAAGCCATCGAAACCGGAGACAAAGCCTGGCAGAAAGCCCAAGGGATAGATCCCGACACCGGAGACCCCCTCGACCCCAAAAAAGACAACCCGGCTCAAATCAACCTCAGCGTCAGCATCGGCAGCAGCAAACAAGAAACCGAAACCACCACCCATATCACTAGCACTGTCGGCAGCAGCCTGAAATCTGAGCAGCAGATAACCATCAAAGCCAAAGGCAGCGGAGAAAAAGATGCAGCCGGCAAAG
>NZ_AFGF01000160.1 GCF_000219125.1 Acetonema longum DSM 6540 | reverse complement strand
AATTATTGAATGCAGTATTTTTAGGGAAATTATAGAAAACGGTGTAGAAATCTGCCATTATATAATGTAGTATATAAAATACAGAGTATTACTTTTTAATTCTGAAATAGAGGATGGATAAATTATGCCGGTAACGATCAAAAGTGCGATTATACATATTTTAGATACATCAGCGGGCCTTCCAGTTTTATCTGACAGATTAATGCTGATAGAGAAAGAAATCGAGGATTATATCTCAGGGATCATTGATAAATCATTTCACAGTGATGATGTAAAAGAATGTATGTTTAAGGCAGAATCAACACTTTGGGAGCAATGCCAAAACGCATCGTGGAACTTGATTCCTATATCCCAAAGTATCGCAGAGAATATGTTTAGTATAATGCGAAGAAATGCAGAAATCCCAGTGGCGGATGTAGTTATGGGTATTTCTCAAATGGATGGAAATGACTACTTATTCATGCTAAAGTTTGACTATAGAAGTGCGTTTACACATTTCGCAGGGGTTAAGAATGATAATAAGGAAATTAATATAATCCGATACAGAACGCTACTTCCTGCTCAAGCTGCAAAGGTGCCCGAAGGCTTTTTTATTAATATGCAGACTCCCTCTGTTAAAGTAATAGAGCGACAATTCACTGTCGATGGAATAAAAGATTTCTATCTTTCGACTCAAATTCTAGCCTGTACAGAGAATAAAACGCCACGACAGAAAGCTACTAAAATATTAAAAGTCGCAGAAAAGGTTGCAGAGCTCTATTATGCTAAAGAGGATGAAATGAATACGCATATCTCTTCCACTATGTTTGATGAGTTGCAGCAAGAGCAACCTCTGGTGGTGGAGAATCTCGGGCAAAAGTTTTTCGCGAAGAATCCTGCTGCTCGAGAGGAATTTTTTGAAAGGCTGGCTGCCGTTGATATAGGAAAAGATGAGATATTAGCATTATCAGAAAAATTTCAGAAAAAATTCGGCAAACAAGCTATTAAAACATCCAGCGGTGTCGAAATTAAAATACCTACTCAAGTATATTCTAACGTAGATGAAATCGAATTTATCAATAATCCAGACGGAACAGTATCGCTTCTAATTAAAAATATAAAAATATAAAAATAATTCTATTCTACGAAATAATTGAATATTACGGAGGAATATGAATGTCAACAAAAAATATCTACCTTTTCAAAACTATTATTCGAGATACTCAAACAAACAATGAAGTGCCAGTAAATTTATTTAGAGGTTTATTTCAAGAAGTGTTTGGCAGGGAATGCCGGAATAATGCGTTAGAACTGACTTATCAAAACGCCGAGCCAATGATATTAGATGTAATTGAGGACACTGCCGAATATTTATTTGCCAAGCTCAATCGAAAACGCCCCAACAACAGTATGCAGAAAAGAAACTATAATACTTATGAAACGATGGATGTTTTGTCGCCAAATGAAATTGCTAACAGCGGAGTTGAGTGGTTTACATACTGTATTTTAGGCTATCGTCATGGTATTCTGTCAGTCGTTAATTCAAAAGGAGCTCCAAACGAAGGGGCTTTGGCAAGAGTTTTCTCACGTTACAACAACCGTTTTTCTCTTGAAACTGAAGGCATTCCGAATCAGGAGTTAATAAAAGAGCTTTTAAATGGTCGTGCACCTGAAATAAATAAAGTTCAGATTGATATAGCACAACCAGATGCACAAATTTTAGAAAAACTGTTTGAATTTAACGATGATGAGGTATTACAAGCGGTTAGACAAAATACTTCAAGCCTTGTTTTTGAAGTTAAGCCGGCTTTCCGTGAGGCGCTTTCAAAAGATATAGATATTATTACTCGTCTAATACGAAAATGCCAGCAAAACAGAAAAAGATATCGTTCTGTTATCCTTTCGGGGAAACCAGCTACTGGTGAACGTCAACGTCAATATGATTTATATGAGGAATATTTTAAGTATCCCATAAGTGTAGATGAATATCGGCAGGAACACGGACAAAAAGTTGAAATTGATAAAGAAGTTATTCTTCGTGAATATAAAAGGAACATGATGAATGTGTATGACCAATATAAAGATGTGATTCTAGCCGTGAGTAACCGATAATTATTATTCCTCGTAGGGAAAGGAGGAGAGGCATCATAAAAAGGTTTTTACACAGTTTATGCAATGTGTTGCCTTTAATCTTATCTATTGTCGGATGTATATCTACGGCGTATACTGGAAAATCGTGGTTTACACTACCAACAGACAATTCCTTTCACTTTAATTTAATAACAGTTAACGCACTTTTTGGTGGCTTTCTTTATACCAATTATTCTCTACTTATTGGGCTGTTAGATAATTCTATTGTTGAAAAGATTAAAAACACCAATATTATCAGAAAAAGGAATTCACACATATTAAAAGGGATTATGTATGCTACGTTTTCTGTTGTTGCAGGTCTGTATTTAATATTAATACCACCGGGAGAATCATTCATTCAGCGCGTATTACATATTTTTATACAAAACGCCGAGATTATATTTATGGCCTTTTTGATAATATATTTTGTCCTTTCGTTGCGAGCAATGAACATATTGATTAAAAATCTTCACAGTCCTCAAGGGATGAAAACTGATGAAGAAATTAAGGATCTTAAGCGGCAAATCATGAACAATGGTGAGAAATAAGAGAATTAGTATGACAAGGGTTCTTGCGTATTGACGCGCGTCTCCGTAGTCAGGAGTATGCAGCTA
>NZ_AFGF01000159.1 GCF_000219125.1 Acetonema longum DSM 6540 | reverse complement strand
GAACAACCATGACAAAATTTGACACAGGAGAATGCATGAAAACAGAGACAGACCGGGCAGACTGGGAATAGCAGGAAAAGATCGAGGGACGGTTTGGAGGTCAAACCCCGCTACTAGAACATGATCGGATTGTCTTTGAGCACAGAGAACTGCTGCCAGACAGCGGACAATAAACTTCGTTTCATCAGGCAGTCCACTCCTGCTATGCGATTCTATCACGCAAGGAGAGAGGCCCATGCAAGCCCTGTTATCCTGTTGCTGCGGTGTAGATGTCCATCGGGACACTCTGCAAGTTTGTATCTTACAAGGCCTGTCAGATGATCCCGAAGAAGTTCATGCAGAATTTAAAACCTTGCCATCGGATTTGGGAAACTTCGTTCAATGGCTCAAAAAGCATCAATGCTATCACATTGCCATGGAAAGCACCGGCGTCTATTGGCGCCCGGTCTATGAAGCCATTGAAGAACACTACCCGGACTATCAATGCCTCATGGTGGTCAACGCTCATCATATGCGCAATCTGCCAGGCCGAAAAACGGATGTAAAAGATGCTCACTGGATTGCCACTCTGTTTCGGCATGGATTGCTGCAGAAAAGCTTTGTCCCGGACCATACAGCCAGAGTCCTGCGGGAATACTCCCGGTTATACCGCTCGTTTACGTTTGAAAAAAGCCGTTACTTAAACCGCCTGGAAAAGTTTCTTCAAACCCACGGCTTTAAGCTGTCCACCATGCTCAGTAATATTTATGGGGTCAGCGGTCGTGCTTTGTTGTACACATTAGCCGAAAAAGGGAGCTTGTCGTTAGAGGATGTCCAAGAGGCCACGAAGAGGCGAGTGAAACGCTCTCATCAAGAGATTCTTGCAGCAGTCTGCGGGCATTTGAACGATGCGGAATGCCGACTTTTAAAGCTGTTACTGGCGAAAATCGATCAATGCCAGACCGAGATCGAGGAAATCCTCGCCATCATGCAAGAAATCGCCCAGCCTTACGCCCATGTCCTGGCACAACTCGACAGCATCCCAGGAGTGGATATCATATCGGCGTTGACGCTCTTAGCCGAAATGGGCCCCGTACCGCAAGAGCACTTCTCCAGCAGTGCCAAACTTTGTTCCTGGGCCGGATTAAGTCCCCGTAATGATGAGAGCGCCGGAAAGATGAAGTCCCGAAAGATCTT
>NZ_AFGF01000158.1 GCF_000219125.1 Acetonema longum DSM 6540 | reverse complement strand
GAAGGTGAGGCTGTAGCGGCTGCGGTGCTCGTGGATCTGGATATTATTACATTCTTTACTTTTAAAATAGTTCATTCTTCCATTTTTGTCAATTGGATTTGTTCTATTTTGTCGGTAAACTCTACTATTTTTTAGGGGGATGTCGGGGGTCGAGGCTTATTGACGCCCCCTTTGATTCGTCATGACGGTTATGGTGAAAACCCTTGCAACGTCACGCGCTCCGCTTAACAATTCATGTCCAGGAGGGATTTCCCCATTGAAAGTAAGAAAATTCCGGCAAAATGATCGATTTATATTGACTTGCTGGGTTTCGATCTATACAATAAGCTTAAATAGTCATAATCGTTCACAAACGATCACAAAGAATAACGTTAGCTACCTTGTTTGACAGGAGGAATCATCATGAAGATTACGGAGCTGTTATCACCTGATTGTATTGTATTAGGCCTGGAAGCAGGCAATAAGGAGGATGTCTGGAAAGTGCTGGCGGATAAGCTGGAAGCTGCCGGTGCTGTGAAGGATGTCAGACAATATTTAGCCGATATTGCCGCCCGGGAAAGCCAGGGTACCACCGGAGTAGGGTTCGGGGTAGCCATACCCCACGCCAAATCGGCGGCGGTCACTGTGCCAGCCCTGGCTATGGCCCGTCTGGCCAACGGGGTTGACGTCGCTTCTTTAGACGGCTCCAGGGCCGACTTATTCTTTTTGATTGCTTCCCCGGCCGGCGGCGATGATCTTCATTTGCGCGCCCTGGCCAAACTGGCCCGCATGTTAATGCATGGGTCCTTTTTAACCGCATTGCGCTCAGCGGAAGATGCCGGCGCAATCCTGGAGGTGATTGCCGAGCAGGAAGGCTAAAGACAGACCGGTTGCCTTTTACGATACTGATTAGGGGAGGAGTAATATCATGAGTAAAATTGTTGCGGTTACAGCTTGCCCCACCGGTATTGCCCATACGTTTATGGCTGCGGAAAGTTTGTCCCAGGCGGCCGGAGCATTGGGCCATAGTATTAAAGTAGAGACGGCGGGTTCGGTCGGGGTAGAGAACGGGCTGACGCCGGAAGAAATCAGGGAAGCCGATGTGGTGATCATTGCCGCCGATACCAAGATTGACAAAGAACGTTTTAACGGGAAACGGTTATATACGACATCGACTGCGGCGGCCATTAAAAGCGGCAAAGAAGTAATTGAAGCGGCTTTTCAAACGGCAAAAAATTCGGGAGGCTATCTGGAGCAAATCGCTGATAGCAAGCAGGAACAGGCCCGGCAAAGAACCGGCCCCTACAAGCACCTCATGACCGGTGTATCCTATATGCTGCCATTAGTTGTCGCCGGTGGACTGCTGATTGCCTTATCCTTTGTTTTCGGCATTAATGCGGCACAGGAAAAGGGCAGTTTGGCAGCCGCTTTAATGGACATCGGCGGCGGAGCTGCCTTTGCTTTAATGGTCCCCGTCCTGGCAGGTTTCATCGCCTATTCGATTGCCGACCGTCCGGGCCTCGCCCCGGGATTGATCGGCGGTATGCTGGCATCCAAGCTGGGCGCAGGTTTTTTAGGCGGGATTATCGCGGGATTTATCGCCGGTTATGTTGCCGAATTTTTGAAAAAATCGATTCAACTGCCGAAAACGCTGGAAGGTTTAAAACCGGTACTTATCATTCCTCTCTTGGCCAGCGCGGTTGTCGGTTTATTGATGGTTTATGTTGTCGGTACACCCATGAAGGCGATTATGGACACCCTGACCGCGGGACTGCAGGGAATGGGCTCCACCAATGCAGCCCTGCTGGGACTGGCGCTCGGGGCGATGATGGCCTTTGATATGGGCGGTCCGGTCAATAAGGCAGCCTATACCTTTGGCGTCGGACTGCTGGGAAGCAATGTGTTTGAACCGATGGCGGCCGTGATGGCGGCAGGAATGGTGCCGCCTTTGAGCCTGGCGCTGGCCACTTATCTGGCGAAAGATAAATATACGGTGGAAGAAAGAGAAGCCGGCAAGGCGGCGGCCGTCTTGGGCATCTCCTTTATTACCGAAGGCGCTATTCCTTTTGCCGCGGCCGATCCTTTTAAAGTCATTCCGGCTATTATGACCGGTTCGGCGGTTACCGGGGCGCTGTCCATGATATTTGGCTGCACCCTGCGGGCGCCGCATGGCGGTATCTTTGTCCTCCCGATTCCCAATGCCGTGGGAAATCTGGCTATGTACGTAGTGGCGATTGCTGCCGGGACGGTGGTCAGTGCCCTGCTTCTCAATGTTTTAAAAGCAAAGAAATAATGAGAGGCTGGAGTAAATGACAGACACATCGGGAAACTAAACCCATTATGCCAAAATAAGAGACATAATCGTAAAAAATCCTGCCGAATTAAAGAATTCGGCAGGATTTTTATAATTTTACAGATACGCTATTTCATTACTTTGATTACTTCAGAGGTTATATCCGTACCCCCGAAAGCTACACTATTTTTGTAAAGGATTAAACTGAGTTTCTTTGTTTTAGCCACCGCTTCTAAGGCTTGTTTTAAACTTTGATCGACCTGCTTTTCTAATTCCTGTTTTTTCCTAAGAAATTTCTGATACACAATTTCTCGTTTTTTCTCGTATTCTTCCGGTGACAAATTTGGCTTTTCCGCTTCTAATTGGTCGGTATAACTCTTCGCGACCTGATTTAATTGCTCCTGCAAAGCCTTTACTTTTGGACTTTCTGCCATGATTCTATCTACATCAATTACTCCAATAGAACTACTTTGCGATCCGCTCTGCGGGGCAGCCACCCCAACATTTGCTCCTAACATTACCATGACAATCGTCATTAAACATATCATACTTTTTTTCATTTTATAATTCTCCTCTCTTTTCCTATAAATATTATTTACAAGATACTCCGATTATAGGTTGTCATCTTCACGTTTCCGGCTTCTGAGTATACTCCGTTCCTGAAATCAGGCGGAGTCTGAAATCAATCCAATTATTCCTTTCGTTGTAATCTCAACTTTTCACAAGGATAACATCTTAAAAACCTCCTGCGACATTTATATAGCCATACAAAGCCCCTGCTTTGCTATTGTCAAAACAGGGGTCAGTGTCGGTGTTGTTTGCAGTAAAAGGGACGAGGGGTAAGAATATAGTCTTGCTCAGCATCTTCACAGAACTCACCGGACGGTCTTCCGAGCCAAAAATTTTGTTAGACTCCATAAAATAAAATTACCTTATAGATGCAAAAGTTCCTGCAAATATTTACTATTTACACTCTTTTTTTGTGATACTCAAAAGCAGCCCTGAATAAAGCCCGAAAATATCTTAGCACACAAAGATTAAGCCCCTTTTCGCCGTTCGGACGATACGGTTCTCAGTATCGGGTATAGCGGCGAAAAGTAGGTTCCATACAGCGGTCCAGTCTAGTTTTCATAAAACATTAACACTTTTTCTCAAGAGGCATGCACGATCATCTCGCCTTATAAATACTATGTATTGTAACAGAATTCAATATAGTTATAACTGTTACGATTAAAAAATCGTATAGGAGATCTGAGATGAGCGACATAGCATTGCAAATTGAACGCTTGGCCGCAGGCTCAGTAGCTGCTTCCGCCAATGTTATTTTCGACTCGGTGGTGTTTAGTGCCGGAAACATCAGTTACAATAGCCTGACCGGAGTCATCACTTTTAATGAAGCCGGACGGTATGTTATCAACTGGTGGGTGGCGACACAATCATCACCATCTCCCAGCGGAGTAGTATTTTCCCTTTCTTCTTCCCAGGGAGATTTCCTGGAAGGAAATTCACCCGTCAAAACAGGCGAAGTCGCGGGAATAGGGATCATCGAAGTTGTAGCGGCACCGGTTACAGCCTCTCTGGTTAATACCAGTTCATCCACCGTCATTTTCCCCACAACGGTACCACTCAAAGCCGCTCTTGTTGTCGTGGAGGATGACGTCCCCAGTATCGGACCCACAGGGGCTACTGGAACCACCGGCGCTACCGGTGACGTTGGAGCTACAGGCGCCACCGGAGCCACAGGCGTTACCGGTGACATTGGAGCTACAGGCGCCACCGGAGCCACAGGCGCTACCGGTGACATTGGAGCTACAGGCGCCACCGGAGCCACAGGCGTTACCGGTGACATTGGAGCTACAGGCGCCACCGGAGCCACAGGCGCTACCGGTGACGTTGGAGCTACAGGCGCCACCGGGGCCGCAGGCGTTGCTGGTGACATTGGGGCTACCGGCATTGCCGGGGCCACAGGCGCTGCTGGGTCTACCGGTGACACTGGGGCTACAGGAACGACCGGAGCCACAGGTCCCGCGATCACGAGCGACAGCATGTCAACGGCCAATACAACTTCGGCTGTCATCGCTGTTGTACTGGGCGGTACCGATGTACCCCTGCCAGACAATCAGAACCTGAACACGTTCACGGTAGATGGTACGGATACTGAATTCACCGTACCAACAACGGGAGAATATCTGGTCAGTTATGCAGTAAGCACAACGGCGGCGCTGCTGGTTTCTTCACGGGTATTGCAGAACGGCACACCGATAGCGGCTTCGATAGTTACCCCCCTCATTGCAGCAGACAGTCTATCTACGTCCTTTATCGTTCCTCTAACCGCGGGCGATACACTGACGCTGCAGTTGTTCGGCCTGCTCGGAGCGGCCACCCTTCTTGGTGGTGCAAGCACGTATATGACGGTTGTAAGACTGATATAGTTTTCCCCTTCCGGATATTTGATCATTTCTCTTGGCCTCGGGGGAACCGGCGCCAGCATCGCAGGGTCTGTATACCAGTTGACCGGATACCGGCGAGCCGGGTGTTTTACGCGACAGCGGCCTACTCGGCTTTACCTGCGGCACTCTGCGGGGTTCGCTGTCAGCAGTACCATATTCACCAAAACGCCTGCCGAATCCATACGGATTTGGCAGGTATTTTCATCCTTTCGTTCGTGCATATGTAATATTCATATTGGAAAACAACTTTCCAGCCGCTTTTACTTCCGCAATACCATTCACATTCATATGAAAAATTACCCTACAAATATAAAAGTTCCTGCAAATCAAAACGTTTGCAGGAACTTCGAATAATAGACTTTATTTAGAGACAGCAAGAAAAATAATTAAATATACTATTACAGGACCGATAATGCATATGATAAGTTCCCTTATTATTTTTCTTTGTCCCGAGTTTGCGACTCGATCGTACCACTTGGTTAAGTCGTTCCCTGTGCTCTGATGAGCCCTTGAGTTGATTGTGGTTAACCACCTGCATATATTTTTATTCGCATTATTGATCCAGAAGCCATCACTATTTACCGCGACTTTATAAAGAATATCTTGAAAAGATTCACCCAATAAATCATATTTTCTCCCATCAAAAACAGCCATCTTTGCTCCCAGGCAAATACTGCCTTCATTTGCTAGCTGCATTAAAACATCCATTAGTTCACCCCCCGAAGCCAGGCCATTTACTTCAAATATTATTCTTTGGGAGGGTCCCATTCTAACAATTTTTCGTATTGCAATCATAGGAAACCCTTTTTGACAGTTCCATGAGTACGTCATAATCCGCGAATCCATTTGAACAACCTGAGTGTTACCCCACTCAGTTAAAACAACAAGAATTCTCTCATGCGGAAAAACCTTTTCAATGAGACTGTTTATTAATGTAGTTTTTCCCGATCCAATAAACCCCTGAACAATATCAACAACTTTCGGCATTGGACGGGCCTTCAACCAGTTTCAGCAGTTTCTCAGAGAGCAAATTTTTTCCTATAAACACCGCTCTCCCGAGCTTTAACGGCTCCGTAGTATTGCATTGCCATTTGCCATTCACATATTCAAAATGAATCCAGTCTTTTTTTCCGGCAACGATTCCCTTTGCCCGCAAAATCTGACCATATTGTCCTGTGCTAATAGCAGAGAGTACAGCATTTATCGATGAGATAGAAAAAACTCGCAGCCCCTTCCATGAAACATTATCCAATATATCCGCCGCTCCTGGATGGTGATTGCAGGTTCGGGAAGATACCGCTTGTTTTCTGGTGTAATTAAGTTTTTTCGGTGAAATAGCAGTCTCGTTCTTGTTTGGTTCTTCATATGGTTTCTCTTCTTGTAAAATCTCCTGAATATCTAATTGATCCCAAGGACTGGTTACTACCTTAGCCGATGAATTATGTCCCCGAATCAAATTTACGATCTCTTGAATTTGGGGAGTTGGAATTCCCTGCGTTTTACTTAGGACTATGATTTTAGCGTGATAAATTTGGTCTTTATAGAACTCACCGAAATTTCTCAAATAATTGTATACTTCATGTACATCTACTACGGTTATCACATAATCAATAACGATCGTTTCGCGAAAGCAAGGCTGCTGCACAATTTTCAATACCTCGGACAACTTGCCGATGCCGGTGGGTTCAATCATAATTCTCCCCGGCTTTATATTAGAAATAACTTGCTTTAAGACCTGGGTAAATTCACCTTTCAATGAACAACATATACATCCAGAATAAATTTCTTTGATTTCGGCATTATTGCCTGACAGTAAGATCCCGTCAATGCCAGCCTTACCATATTCATTTTCTAAGATAAAGATTTTCTCATCTCCCTTACGTTCCTTTAGCATTTTTAATATCAATGTCGTTTTACCTGCTCCTAAAAAGCCTGATACAATATCTAACGGTATCCTCTGTTCCACGTTCTTCCTCCTAAAAACACAATATCAAATAAGAATAATACTAGTTAGTATTATTCTTATTTGATGCTATGTCTAACGTGTTCTAATTATGACTAAAAACAAGTATTTTTTAGGCAAAAAAACAGCCATCCAATACAATTGGCTTTATTTTCACCATAGCATCGGACGGCTTCACCACGCCCCCACCAAATTGGCATTTGTTTAGCTTCCCGGCCGAACCCAAAATTTCTTCTCACTTTTTGCAGAGGATGGATAAGATAATGCTCTATACATGCGCCAATGATATTGTCAGTTCTGAGTCGAATAACATATAATCATAAATAGTAATATTAATTGTTTACTGATTGACCAGTTTAAAAAATATTGATAAGAGGAGACGTTTGTTTGAAAAAGGCATGGATCATTGCTGTTTTTTTTACTATCTTGCTGATCATTCCCCAGGCACAAGCACATCCGCACGTGTTCATTACCCCTAAAGCAACATTGATGACAATAATCATTTCGTTTCACAGATCAATGTGGAATGGGAGCTTGATGCTATGTCTTCATCACTGTTTTTAGAATGCGGTGGTTCTAACACTGCAGAAATCTGGAATCTTCTCTTTCCCAAAACACAATTGCTGGCAAATGGCGGCCAAGCCGATCGAACTGGGTATTATACTTTTGTCGAAATAGATGGCAGAGTCATTGATGACTTAATCCCCGCTGATTTTAGGGCAGATTTTGTGGACGGAATTTTACGCTGCAGGTTCACTTTAAATATCAATCAAAACGTCAACAACTCCTTTCGAATTTGGTTTAACGATCCTACAACATATAATGACTTTGATGTGCAACTGGAAAATTTCCAAGTAATCGATCCAAACGGCATCCCTCTCTCATTGCGCCAACAAATTGAAAATTATATTTTTAAAATTTCTCTCTTATGGTAAAAATGAGGCAATTTATGAAAATGCGATTAGCACTCGTCTTTCTAATTTTGGCTTTTATCCTCTTTTTATCCATGACGAATGCCTTTTCAGTTTCATATCAAATAAAAACAGCAACGACAATTGAAACGATTTCACAGCAAGTAAGCAATATATTTCACCATAACACCTTGTTTTCTAAGCTTACAAAGTTACAGCAAAATTTGAATAAAGAGATTGCAATAAAAATAAAAGATTTAAAACAGCAAAAAGATCCTCTATCGCTCTTTCCTTTATTGCTCCCTTCATTTATCTATGGTGTTGTCCATGCGCTGGGACCCGGTCATGGAAAATCCATTATTTCCAGCTGGGTTGCGGCACAGCAGCGAAGCTTAGGTACTATTTTATTGGTTTCCATTTCTGCCGCAGCCTTACATGCGCTAACCTCTGCATTGATTGTCGGCGGCACCTACATCGTATTAGGGGAATTTGCAACAGGAACTACGCAGCAACTTAATGTTTATTTGCAAATTGCCGCGGCGATTTTAGTGATAGGTATTGGCCTGGCTTTGCTTGCTCCGCTGGTAAGCAAGAGACGTTTTGATCTGGAGCAAATATCATCCAGGCGATCGGGAAAGCCGCTTTTCGTTGTTCTTTCTATTGGTGTCGTACCCTGTCCGGTCACGAGTGTAATATTGATATTCTGCTTAACGTTAGGTCTTATTTGGCAGGGAATCCTATTAATCATTTCCTTCGCTGCCGGTATGGGCGTAAGCCTGGGCATCGTTGCTTTCCTGGTATGGTCGCTAAAAGAAAAGCTGACACTTCAGAAATCTTCCGGACTTCATTGTATGATCACCCGTATCTTTCCTATAACGGGAGGAATCTTCCTGGTTATAACCGGGTCAGCGATCCTCTATTCTTTACTGTAAGGCACCACCAGCCCATCTATTATAACAATCCATCGGATCAGACCCACAGCAGTAAAACATTGAAAGGAAAAGCCTCCAGCCGCAGGATAGAATTGCGGCTGGAGGTTTGCCTTGTCAGGAAAAAGAAATTCCGCATAGAAGTTCGTTTCGACGTTGTGAACATGTATTCAAAGGGTGTTACTTTTTCTTTCCAATCTGGAACCCGCCTGTCATCACCGGGTGTCAGATTGAAAGAACCGTGTTGTGTCAGGGAACATCCTTGTAGCCGCTGGAAGTGGCAACCATCAGCACGCGTGCACCTTGCGGAATGGTTTTATCCGCAGTAAGCTGGTTGAGCGCTCCCAGGATAGTGGCAGCAGAGCTTTCGAGATAGAATCCTTCCCTGGCGAGCTCCTGCTGATATGCAGCAACCTCCCTCTGTTCAATATCAGCGGTGCCGCCGCGGGAATGTTCAATAGCCGCAATCGCCTGATAGGTAATCGTGTCGCCGCCGATAGACACGGTTGCCGAACTGTCCCCTTTAAAAGTGCTCCGATAGTCCTCTCCGGCCAGAACCCGGCTAATCCTGGAAAAGGGCTCAACTGCAATCAAATGCGGAAGCTGCGCCAATAAACCGGTATTGACCAGATCGTGAAATCCTTCAAAGATTCCCCAAAGTAAATCTGCCCGGCAGGAAGGCACCAGAATATAGGCGGGAATCCGGTCGCCAAAGTCTTCGTAAAGCTCATAAGCCAGAGTTTTATATCCCTGAATGCCAAACGGATTGCTTCCTACCGGCGGACTGACAAAGTTCGTAACCGGATACCAGTCTTCCTGCTCCACCATTTTTTGCATATACGGCCAACGTTCTTGCGGTGTATTCATAATTACCAATTCCGCGCCGGGAAGTTCTATTGCTTTTTTCCAAATCGGATTCATCTTTTTAGTGGTAATGATTTTGCATTGAATGCCTGCAGCGGCGGCATACGCGGCCAGCGATGCTCCCGCATTGCCGGAGGAAGCGGCGACAACGCACTTTTTATTCAGGCTGACCGCCCGGGCAACAGCCAGCGGGCTCATCCGGTCCTTATGCGATCCGGTAGGATTCTGGAATTCATTTTTGATATAAACGGCCTGTAAACTAAACCTGTCAGCCAGGCGTTTCGTCTCAATGACCGGCGTGTTGCCTTCGCCAAGAGAAGGAAACGATACATACGGCAAAAACTCCTGGTAACGCAGCAGGCGCCTTTCATCTGTACGGATAGTTTGTTCACCCTCATAGCGCATGGACAGGTTAACCGGGTGAGCTTCGGCGGCGCATGCCGGGCAGCCGCTATAATAATCGGCAACCGGATATTCTTTCCCGCACCGCAGGCAATACATCTTTTTTAGATAAGGATTGATTGAATACATTGAAACAGATACCTCCGGTTTTACATTTTTGTGACTTAACCAAGAAACACTTCGGCTAGCAAAAACCCGGCCAGAATAGCAGCAGCCATCGTTACAAAGCCAGGCATCATAAAGCTATGATTCAAAACAAACTTGCCGATTTTGGTGGTTTTTGTGCTGTCCAGAGCTACGCTGGTAACCTGAATGGTAGAAGTGGGTAGGAAGAAGTGACTGTTTACCGCAGGATACATGCCGATTAACGCGGTGGCAGGAACTCCCAGCATAACTCCCAGCGGCATCATGGCAGCAGCTGACACAGACTGGCTGGCGATCAGGACATCCACAGCAAAAACAGCAAATACGAACATCCAGGGATACGCGGTCACGGCAGCTTGAACACTGTCTTTGATCAGGCTGCTGTTGGCATTGACCATGGTCTCACTCATCCAGGCCACGCCAAACACCACCAACACTCCGATCATGCCGGATTTAAAGACGGATCCCTCACTGATCTTCCCCACATTGACTTTACAGAACACAACGATGATGGTTGCAACTACCAGCATGACCATTTCAATCGTCGCAGGCATAGCCAGAGGCTGCATTGTGCCGCCGTGATTCAATACCGGGCGCAAGCCCGGGAAAGTGCCAAACAGGACGATGGCGGCAGTGCCCAGCAGAAACAGCAGGACAGAGAGCTTTGCTTCCGGTGCAAACCGTTTTTTGTGATACGTCTTATTGGCCAATGGAGGAACTTCGCCTTTGGCAACCCGCTCCAGATATTCCGGATCTTTATCCAGGTCCTTTCCCATCCGGCTTGCATACAAGGCGCCGGCAACCACACCGGTAAGCGTGGCGGGGATGATGACTTTCAGAATATCTACCAAGCCAATATTTAAGGGCAGGAAAACGCCGATCATGACCGCGGTAGCCGCCGATATCGGGCTGGCAATAACCGCTTGCTGCGAGGCCGCCGCTACGATCGACAGAGGTCGCTCCGGGCGAACACCTGATTCGCGCGCCACTTCTGCGATGACAGGAAGAAGGCTGAAGGCTACATAGCCAGTACCTGACATAAAACAAAACAAATACACTACCAGCGGAGCCAGAAAGGTAATATTCTTTGGATTTTTCCTTAGCAGGCGTTCAGCCAGATCGACCATGTAGTCCATGCCGCCGGCTGCCTGCATGGAACCAGCCGCCAGAATCACCGTGGCGATAATTAAAATTACATTGATGGGCGGATTGGCCGGCGTTAACTGAAAGCCGAACACCAGAATCGCCATACCCGCTCCACCCGCCATTCCCAGAAACAGGCCGCCGCGCCTTGCGCCAATTACCAGCATAGAGAATAAAACAACGAGTTCCAACCAAAACATGCTTTTGCCCCCTTAATCTGATTTTTGCTGTCGCCATGCATCCATTCCAGCCTGAATTAAGTATATAAAAGGATTTGAGATTTTTCTAACGAATTAAATTAATCAGTTTAATCGAAAATTTTCATTAGGAGCGGATTGTATGGAAATTGAGCTATTGCGAACACTGTTGATCCTGGCGCAGACGAAGAATTTTTCTAAGACAGCGGAATTACAGCATATTGTTCAGTCAACTGTAACGACTCGCGTCCGCGAATTGGAAAAAGATGTTGGCGAACAGCTATTTTTGCGCAGCAAACAGAAAGTGGAATTAACCGAAGCGGGGGCGGTCTTCCTGCCTTATGCCGAAAGAATGCTGCGCTTATACGAGGAAGGCAAATTCAAGGCGAAGTCTACAACCTCCTTTGAAGGGCGGCTTGTTGTCGGCAGTGTGGATTCCATTTGGCGCAATATCCTTTTTCCCGTTTTGCAGGAATATCTTGTCCGATACCCCCGGATATCGTTTAAGGCGACCACTGGACACTCCTTAGACGTATTGCAGCGGCTGGTTGACGGAGTCATTGATATCGCCCTGGTTTACCAGCCGCCTCGCTTAAGCAGGTTTAAGGTATACGCCTGCCATGAGGAGGATTTTGTTTTGGTTGTTCATCCGCAACATCCACTGGCTTGCCATGCCGAGGTATCAGTCAGCGAATTGAGCCAAATGAATTTGTTGTATCATAACTGGTCAGGAGCGTTTACACAGTGGATTCATGAAATTCTGCCGCCAAATCAACTATTTCAGGTGCAAATCGATACTGCGCAGTTGATTCTGGCGCTAGTCAAGCAAGGGCTAGGTCCTGCTATATTAAGCAGGGCGGCCGTCGCCGCTGAATTAAACGCCAATACCATCGTCGAAATACCGCTTACCGGTGCTAATCCGCCGCCCCGCTGGATCACCTATGCAGTTGTCCATCCCGGCAAATTATCAGAACAGCCTGTGTCGCACTGGCTGGATTTGATGTCCGAGTATAACTTGAAGTGTACCTTATAAGCGTGCCTTATCGCCAAATTATTCACCAGTCCGTCGCCCCCCATGCCCAGAGATAGAATCAGGGCTCTATCCTCTACGCTTGTATCTGCAATGCCTTTCTGCTGCTATTTTTCTGACCTCCCTCACTAACTGCAAATCCTTTGCGTTAATCCCCGCAAAGGGGGTGTCGCAAAACGTTTTTAGCAAAAACGCAAGCGACATCCCCGTTTTTTGTAAATGAAGGAGCAGAATCCTTTTGGGATAAAGAAAAAAGACCTTGTCACCGGTTTTTGGGACATGAGAAAATAGAGGAAGCCTCTTCCCCCGAACAGAATTTCAATATCGTATGGTTAGGCTGCTTTCAAACGATGTAAATGACTTCCACAGCGACTACTTTGAATTTTGTTGTGGAGTTTGTTTAGATTGTATCCCATGCACAAAAGCAAGAACTCAGTTGTTACCTGGATTGTTCCTCTTAGTAAAAATCGCCGGAAGTTCATGTCTTGTTTTAGGACTCCGAAGGCCCCCTCTACCTGAATGGAGCGATTCATGCGCAACAGGATTCCTTCCGGACTTTGAATACGAGCCTGCATTTCTTGGCGCTGTCTGAGAAAGGGTTTGGAGACATACAGGTTTTTGTTCCGGTCCTCCAGCGGGATCTTGCTGGTTCCTTTGATACACTGCGCTTTATGCAGGCAGCCGGCACATTCCGTGCAGGTATAGACGGTAGTTACGATGGTATAGCCAGCTTTTGATTTCGTTTTTTTCTCATAGGCTGCGCGGATCGGATGTCCCTTGTGGCAACGATAGCTGTCACTGTCGGCATCATAGGGCATGTTTTCTCGTTTGCCGATATCGCTTTTATATCTTTTAGTCTTGGCCTGTTCATAGTTGGCGGGTTTTATGAAGGCGGTTTGCCCGTTTTCTTCGCACCAGGTATAGTTTTCTTCACTTTCAAATCCGGCATCGGCTACCGGCTTGGTATAGCCTCGCTTTTTCAATTCTTGTAAGAGGGGAATGAGGGTCTGACTGTCGCTTCGTTCCGGAGAAATCCTGGCAGCGACAATATATTCCGCATCGACGGCCACGGTAGCATTGTAGCCTGGTTTGAGCTGTCCATTTTTCATGTGGTCTTCTTTCATTCGCATAAAGGTGGCGTCTCTGTCGGTCTTGGAGAAGCTGTTGCGGTCTCCTAAGCTGTGGTTGTAATCATCATAGCGCTTTTGGCGGACAAGATATTCTTCCACTGTTTCCAAGGCTCGCTGCAAGGGGGATTTTCGTTGGCCTCTACCATAGACGAAGAGGATGCCTTCTTGTTGTTGCAAAGTTTTGAGGCGTTTTCTCAGTTTCTTTAGGTGCTGGACTTTAATGGTCTCTCCCAGATACCATCGGAGGTTGAATTCTTTTACCAGCGCCGGTAATTCTCGTTTCATGGCTTCTTGCAATTTTTGTTCGTGTTTTTGGGTGGATTTTTTCCAGACAAAGCTGTAGCGGTTGGCATTGGCTTCTAGTTTGGTTCCATCAATAAAGACGCTGGATAAAGACAGTTCCCGCACATCGGCTAAAAGGCGTACCAGTTGGGCAAATAGATCGTCGATGACCTCTTTGAGCCGTTGACTGCGAAAGCGGGCGATGGTGGCGTGATCGGGAGCTTTTTCCCGTCCTAAAAGGTACATAAAGTTTACGTCACGACGGCAGGCTTGTTCGAGTTTACGGCTGGAATAGATACCATTCATGTAGCCATAGACTAAGATTTTAAAGAGACGTTTCGGCGAGGTCTCGATTCTACCCATTCGGGAGTACGCGGCGTATAGTGTTTTGTAATCCATCCTTTCAAGCGCCGCGCTGAGTAACCGGACCGAATCATCTGGCGGGATGAGGTCGCCAATATCCATCGGCAGCATGAGTTGATAGTTATTGGCGTCTGATGTATAATTTGGCTGTAAGAGG